>DAOLFJ010000463.1:0-2972 GCA_035326365.1 Saprospiraceae bacterium
AATTCGTTTGTGCTAGCAAAAGGTGGCAATAGTGTACCAGATAATAATATTTCTGGCGCTTTGGGTGGTGCTGCATCTGCTGGAATAGGACTGATAAAGTACGATGGTGGAAGAGGTTCAGACAGAATCAGTACAACAGCAGCTGGTGGTGGTGGATCTGCTGCAGGACTATTCTCCATCGGAGTTAGTGCTACAACAAGTGCTGGAGCGATAGCGCCAACAGGCGGCGGAAATGGTGGTGCTGGACGTACAGCTTCAAATGGTAATGGAATAGCAGGAACTCAGCCTGGTGGTGGAGGTGGTGGTTCATACCGTACATCTACCAATACACTAGGAGGTACCGGTGGTAATGGAAGGGTTATCATCAATATGTTTGCCGGTGAAATTTGTAATAATAATATAGATGACGATGGAGATGGGTATATAGATAGTCAAGATTCTGATTGTGGATATTATTGTGCTACAGGAGCTATAACTGTCCAGAAATGGTTGAATGTTCCTGGTGTATTGATCTCTGATCTTACTGCCCTTACGACCTTTCCGAATAGTCCAACTGAAACAAGCCAAGTTACTAGTTTTCAAGGACCTATAGATGCGGGTGATAATTATGGTTCAAGGGTGCGAGGCGCCATATCTCCTACCATAACTGGGTACTATACATTTAATTTGACATCAGATGATGCTGGTGAGTTATATTTAAGCACAGATGCTTCGCCGAATAATAAAGTGCTTGTAGCAAGTGTTGCGGGTTGGACAGGAGTTACAGAATATACAAAATATACGACACAAACAACTGCGGAGATATACCTGATAGCAGGTCAAAATTATTATGTAGAGTTATTGCATAAAGAAGGTTCAGGTGGCGATCATTTTCAGGTTTATTGGAAAACTCCTGTTAATAGCTCTTGGACTATTATTCCTGGTAGCAATCTACGTCCTGTCAATTGTGGAGAAATCTGTGGTAATGGATTTGATGATGATGGTGATGGGCTCATAGATTGTCTTGACCCAGACTGTGGATATATTACGAATGGTGAATTTGACAATAGTACAAATAATTGGAATTTTAGTACACAACTAGGTGCTACGGGTAGTTTGAGCATTGATAATACAAGTAAACTCTCTGGTGTAAACTCTGCCAAGGCTGTCATTACCTCTACTTCAGGCACAGAATGGCATGCTCAATTAATGCAATCTGGAAAATCTATTGTCCTAAATCAAAACTATATTATTTCATTCGACGCAGTCGCATCATCTAATAGGAATATATCAGTAGCACTTCAATTAGGTCAATCTCCATGGACAAACTATTTTTATCAAACGAGTGCAGTGACTACCACTAAAAAATCTTTTAGTTATGAGTTTACTGCAAATACAACTGTCACAGATCTTGCTACTATCATATTTAATTTAAGTTCGGCGACTGGTACGGTATGGATTGACAATGTTCAGTTTAGACCTGTTTGTGATGCCTTCGTTTCTTGTGAGACACCTACTTTTTCATTTAGAAGCCCAACACTTATTTCTGGTACTGCTGGCCAAGTAGGTGCAAAATATAAGTTTACAAATGTCTTGCCATCTACGGATGCTGAAGTGACTATAATGGCTAGATCTCACACTGATATTGTGCTGATGAGCTTAGATGAGCCAGCAGCAACAAATGGTGGTTATGACGATGCTTTTCAGCCAATAATCGATTATAACTGGTATAACTCGCCTGGTAGTAATGATCCAGCGGGTGAGAAAAACATAACTTTTAAATTCAACTTTTATGAAGCAGGTACATCTACTCCGAAAAATGTACCCCAAATAAATATGACAGCGTTAGATGTGGATGGGGATGGTGTTACGATACGAGAGTTTGTCGAGACTAGTTCTTTTGATGCATATCAATTACAATCACCAACTACACTATCACTTTCAGGATCATTAAAAGCTAAAGGAGCTTTACCTGCATTTCCAGGTGTGGACGAGACAGATTTAACTGGTATGATATCTTTCATTTTTACCGATGAAAATTCCATCACAGTTACGTATGGCGGTGATTATAGCGGGGTGTATTATGAAGGATCAGGAGGTGAAGAAAGATTAAATTCATTATATTTTAAATGTTATCAATTCAATACTGCTGTGGCTTGTCCATCGGTAAGTGGTGACGGTACAGGAAATATTTGTCCAGGGCAATCCATCGTATTGACATCTGACAAAACAGGAAGCGTGGGTAATTGTATTTTACAATGGCAATCATCTACAGATCAAGTGACTTGGGTTAATATCCCTGGTGCAAATTCAGATACATATACCACAGGACCTATTTTTCAAGACATATATTACAGAGCTATTTTTGAATGTGATGGTAGACCAGAATGTGGGCAAAATCTATCTAATGTAAAAATAGTAGTGGTTCAACCAAAAGTAAACATCACTGGTTCTTCAAGTATTTGTGTGGGAAATACAACAACGCTTTCTCCCACGACTGGTGGTACATGGACAAGCAGTAACCCTGCAGTAGCTACAGTTACAAATGCAGGTGTGGTAACTGGCGTTTCGGCAGGTACAGCAACGTTTACTTTTTTTGAAACATCTTCTGGTTGTACATCTAGTCCTACATTACCTGTCACGATTTTAGCAAAGCCTACGGTAAGCATAAGTGGTGCAGCAGGCATTTGTATTGGGGCAACAACCACATTATCTCCAACGACAGGCGGTACTTGGACAAGTAGTAATTCTGCTGTTGCAACAGTGACCAATGCAGGTGTAGTAACAGGTGTAAGTGCAGGGACAGCAACTTTTACATTCACAAATACTACTTCTGGATGTGTATCAAATGCTACATCTCCAATTACGGTCAGTGCTAAACCAACAGTGAGTATTACAGGACCTACCACCATTTGCGTAGGTAGTACTACCACTTTAACGCCTACAACTGGAGGTACTTGGTCAAGCAATAATATTGCCATTGCCACAGTAAC
>DAOLFJ010000090.1:0-15226 GCA_035326365.1 Saprospiraceae bacterium
TCCTAACTAATCTCTCCTAACTCAACTTTCCTAACTCACATCTCATCACTCCTATCTTCTATCTCATAACTTATTGATTTTCAATGTGTATGTATGTAAAATATTTTGTTAAAAATATTTAGAAATACTTTGTCATATTAAATTTCCTTTTTATCTTGCTGACGTTATAAGAAAATATTACGCGACTGCAGCGCAAAATGACTTCAAGATAACTGTGAGTAGAAGGACAAGAGAGATTTTAATTGCGCCCCTGATAGACCAATAATGCAGGAGTATTAGTAAAAAAATATAAACTGGCCATTTATATTTTTGTTACAAAAATAAAGCACAATATCTTTATCTAAAATTATAGATAAATGATAAAGGCAATAAGTAGTATTTATGTCCAAAAGTGGGTTTAGGTCACTATTTTAAATATTTTAAAATTGGCATCAAATGAAAGGAAGTAATGACCGAAAAACAATGATTTCCAACTAGCAGAAATCTCAGCAAATGCGAACAAAATCAAGATAGGCGCATCGAGATAGAAGGAAAACGAAGTGGAGTAACTCATTGTCAATAATCTATGGTACCAAAGATGGGAACTGTCTATATAGCCAAACCGTACATAACTAGCTAAAATAAAAAAGAGCCTGACTTAATATCCTAAGTTAATAGGATCGCAGACTCTCATATCTGTCCGATATAGAGTCAAAGGTAAGGTCATTTTTTGTTTTTGGATAGTTTTAAGATTTTTTATTTTCTTAACGTTCAAAAAAAAAAAATAACATGAACAAGTTAAAAATTTTATTTTTTACATTTTTTGCCATCGCGATCATGGTAGGTATTTATTCTTGTGCAAAGGAAGGAAGTTCTGTAGAAGCAAAAACTCAAGAGCTTACAGTGGAAAATCGGTCATCTGGAAGTGCATGTAGTCCTGAGACTATTTATCCAATTTTTACAGGATGTACAAATGTTCAAAGAAATATTCCCATTGATTTCTCTGCAGGTTTAGACCTATACTCAAATGGTTCCACACTTTTCCAATTGTGTCCAGGAGTACAATTTAATGTATACTACACTTTTACAACATGTAATTTCGGTGCTGGCAAAGTTCATTTTGTCCATAATCTCACTTATAACATTGCTGATATCATAGCAGCTTGCCCTGCATTGCAAACAGCTATAAACAATCAACAGGCGCTAGGCAATTTGGTTTCATTCTTAGATTTATTAGATTTTGATATCAGTAAACAAGTAGAATTTACAGAAGCCTACAATGCGGCAATACAAGCATCTCCTACAAAGTACCTTTGTGAAAATGGAAGTGAATTTTATAATATCAAATACATCAAAAATACATGTTACAAATGGGATGCAATACCTAATCCCAAAACAGGCGAATTTATTTTTGTTAAAAGGGAATGTAATGGCTCCATCTGTTGTATCAGGATTGGTCAGTATTGTGTAATAGAGTTTTCTAACGGTCAGCCTGTACTCCAATTTTCTGGCAATAGTACTTACGAAAGGAAAGAAGGCGAGTGTCCTCAAGACTGTACACATGAGTGTGGTAATCCTAATACCGGAGATATTTAATATTTAATTACTAAGTGTGGATTTTGTGAAAATCAAAATCCACACTTATAAAAACTTAAAAGGATGAAAAATTTATTTATTTTGCTAGTAATTTTCATTTTATTAATCAATCATAATCTAAGTGCACAACAAAACTTACCATTAAAATTTAAAGACGATTTCATCAAATGGTCAGAGCTATCATGGATGGAAGGACAAAGTAGTAATGATCAATTTGTACATTTTTCAAGTCCGCCCATCATTGATAAAGATACTATATTTCTTTTTATGAATTATTATCAGAAAGAACTCGAAAATGGTAAAAATTATGGTTATTGTGGATATATTATTAAAAAGGTTAACAAAAATAGCGGTGAGAAATATTGGGAGACAAAAAGAATGTTTAAAGAATTTGGTGATAGAAAAATCATCAGCCAACCACAATTTGTTGGCAATACGATTGAATTGTCTTTGTATGATGAAGTCAGGGCAACTGCATATGGTACTGATTGGTATGAGTGCTATCCTGCTCATGTAGTTCTTGATAAAAGCTCAGGTGAGATAATTGATAGTATTTTTGTCGACAAGACTAATACACAATTACCAAAACTTAGGTCAATTGGAGGTGAATTATATTATTACATTGGATCAACTGTTCCTACAATTTTCAAGACAAAAGAGGGTTATATTCATATGAGATCATCGCTCAAAGAGATTTTAAGCTCTAATTGTGATCTTAATGGTAATTTAGTTAGCGTAGATTCTATTAAGTATCCGACCTACAAATATGTGCCATGGGATATAAGATTTGAACAAGTTGAAAATGATTCCTTTTGGGTACTCATGTTAAATAGAGCGCAAAATTGGGCTGATGTTCAAGCCTTATTTTCTAAATATGACATGAATCTTAATTTGAATAAAACAGTAGATGTTTCACAGCATATCGCAAAACCAATAACTAGTGCTGGGATATATTTTATCGATAAAGGTTATTTTGTAGTAGGTACAAACTATGTTGATCCAGTTGCAATGACCGACAAGTACCATAGTTATCTATTTGATAATAATGGTCAATTTTTAGATAGTATATCGTACACGCTTAGGCCAGGCATAGACGATATCATAAGATATGGATGGCTTAGGCCAATGGTAGATAGAGTAAATAACCGTCTGCTCATGTCTCAGTCGCGTCAGGACAAACTCACAGAGAGTACTTATTTTGAACTTTACGCCAATGAAGGAGTTGCAATAAAGTCGGTCAGCAGTATTGAGGTAGAAGGCATCAAGGATCATTTCCGGACTTATTATTCCACCATGCTGGACAATGGGGATATCCTCCTTTATATTGAACAGTTTACCGATCCTGGACCAAGTGGTGATCGGTGGTATAGTTGGATTATGCTAGATGGACAAAAGATGAATATTATCAGTAGTACAAAGGATGTACCATTAAATACTAATCACTTTAAAATTTATCCCAATCCATCAAACAACATCATCCACATAGATGGACTCCAGGCAGAGGCAAACGTCCAGGTTCAAAATATAAATGGTCAGGTCTTAAAAAGAATCACAACATTAGATGGACAAGTAGATATCAGCGACCTAACGAGCGGACTTTATATTTTTGAAATACAAAACAAAGACGTAAAGGAGAGACATAAGGTCATTAAAATCGAGTGATTTGGTGATTTATTTGTGGAAAGTAGCGTAACAAAAGTTGCTGTGTCTCTTGTTATAATAAACTACTTTTGTTCAAATTTTATGAATATGGATGTCGAGATTTTATCCAGGATACAGTTTGCCTTTACCATAGCATTTCATTACATTTTTCCACCGCTTAGTATTGGGATTGGGTTGATGTTGGTTATTTTTGAAGGAATGTTTCTGAAAACTGGAAATAAACAATATGAAATTTTAACACGGTTTTGGCTCAAGATATTTGCTATTATTTTTGGCATCGGTGTAGCCACGGGTATCATTATGGAGTTTGAGTTTGGTACCAATTGGGCTGTGTATTCGAGATATGTGGGAGATATTTTTGGTAGTGCACTTGCGGCTGAAGGTTTGTTTGCATTTGGATTAGAAAGTACCTTTTTAGGGGTCTTGTTGTTTGGGTGGAATAGAGTGACTCCTACAGTCCATTTTATCTCTACCATAGGTGTGTTTTTAGGATCGATGTTTTCGGCAGTTTGGATCGTCGTGGCCAATAGTTGGCAACAGACACCTGCAGGATACCACATTGTAGGTGATGGGTTTAACGCTCGTGCAGAAGTTACTGATTTTTGGCAAATGGTCTTCAATCCATCTAGTGTGGATCGTGTGATCCATGTATGGCAAGGGGCATTTTTGGCAGGTGCGTTTATGGTACTTAGTGTACACGCTTATTATTTATTAAAAAGCAAACATCAGGAAATATCCTACTTGGCTTTTAAACCTGCATTAGTCATAGCTACCATTTTTTCTCTGACACAACTATTCTCAGGACATCGCTCTGCGGATTTAGTAGCGGAGCACCAACCTGCTAAACTTGCTGCCATGGAAGGACACTATCAAGCCAAAAGTCCTGCTGATTTATATTTATTTGGTTGGGTAGATAACAATGCACAGAAAGTGACAGGATTGGGCATTCCAGGAGGATTGTCATTTTTGGTACATCAAGATTTTAATGCAGATATCATCGGTCTGAATGCTTATGATGCCAAAGATAGACCTTCACAAGTGAATGCGGTATTTCAGTTTTACCACATAATGATTTCTATTGGGATGGCGCTGATATTTTTGACTATGTATGCGTCATTTTTATGGTGGCGAGGCAAACTTTTTGATCAGAAGTGGCTTATGAAGATCTTCGCTTTTTCTGTTTTGTTGCCACAAGTAGCTAATCAAGCAGGATGGTTTGCTGCTGAAATGGGACGTCAGCCGTGGATTGTTTATGGACACTTAAGAACAAGTGAAGGCTTTTCGCAAGAAGTATCAGCACAACAAGTGTTGTTTTCATTGATTCTATTTGGTGTTATTTATAGCATGCTTTTTATTCTTTTTTTATATTCACTCAATAAAAAAATAAAACATGGTCCTGTAGATTATCATCAAGCATCCAAATTAGCTCAACAATAATTATATTACGATGGCGACAATTTTCGGTATTGATTATCCTACACTTTGGTTTTTTGTGGTAGGCTTTTTATTTTCTGGTTATGCCATTTTGGAAGGCTTAGATTATGGTGCAGGTATGTGGCATTTGTTCTTTCAGAAAGATGAGAGCAGACGTATCGCTATTAATGCCATAGGACCTTTATGGGACGCAAATCAAGTTTGGCTAGTCATCGGTGGTGGCGCATTGTTTGCAGGGTTTCCAGTTTTATATGCGACTATGCTTTCTGCCATGTACGTACCGTTTATGTTATTTTTGGCCATGTTGGTATTTAGATCTTCTGCGATTAAATTAAGAAGTGCTGAACCTATGTTATGGTGGCGTAAAACTTGGGACATCATCTATTTTATATCTAATTTGATGATATCTTTTTTACTTGGTGTAGTATTGGGCAATCTGATCGAGGGCATCGAACTAAAAGAAAATTTTGTCTATGATGGTGGTGTGTTTTTGTCATTTTTAAGTCCATATGCTATTTTAACAGGTATTACCACAGTTGCACTATTTATGATGCATGGTGCTATTTTTTTACTATTAAAAACAGAAGGAAGGCTTTATGCCAAACTTACCTTTTTGCTACGTCGGAGTATTGTCTTTTTTATCTTTAGTTTCAGTATCTTATCTGTTTACACCATTGTATTTATCGAGAGTGTAGCGGATCGATTTAGAGAATTTCCATTGTTTTTTGTATTGCCTATTTTAGCATTGTTGTCTATCGCTAACATACCTAGATTGGTATCTAAGCATAAGTATTTTCAAGCGTTAATTTTTTCTTCCTTGACCATGTCTTTTTTATTAATGTTAGTTGCATTTCAGTTGTTTCCAGTTTTATTGTTATCGACTATTTCGCCTGAGCATAATATTACCATTTATAATGCCGCATCTTCTGAAAAATCTCTTGGTATCATGCTTACTATTGCAGCTATTGGGACACCGTTAATATTTATGTATTTTCTATTTCTGTATAACACTTTTAAGGGTAAAGTCATCATGGATGATGATAGTTATTGATCAATTTTATGATAGTCAAATTGAAATTTATGAAAGAATTTTGGGATGAAAGGTATGCCGCCAAAGCGTATGTTTATGGTACAAAACCAAATGCTTTTTTGATCGAGCAATTAGCGAAAATAAATCCTGTCGGTAAAGTACTTTTTCCATGTGAAGGAGAAGGGAGAAATGCGGTATTCGCTGCATTAAATGGCTGGAAAGTAGATGCTTTTGATTATAGTGAGAGTGGAAAAGTCAAAGCATTACAATTGGCAAATGAACACCAAGTAATGATAGATTATCAATTAGCTGATGCTACATTATTTAATTTTGGTACCGAGAAGTATGATGTGGTGGCATTTATTTTTGCTCATTTTCCGGAAAATTTACGTTCCGTACTACATAAAAAGGCTATTCAATCATTAAAGAAAGGTGGACATATCATCTTAGAAGCTTTCAATCCACAACAACTAAATAATACATCAGGTGGACCCAGAGATTTGTCTATGTTGTACACAGAAGAGATGTTGTCTGAAGATTTTAATACACTTACTAAATTGTCTTTGACATCTAATCAAGTAATACTCGATGAAGGAGAATATCATCAAGGGTTAGCGGATGTGGTCCAGATGGTCGCCAGGAAAGATTAGCATTTTTTAACTAATCTTTATTTTTATAATAAGCGTCATTCGTGAAAATCCGCGTCTAAGTTTTTATACGCTAATTTACGCTAATTGTGTAGAGACGCTAATAACTATTCACCTAAAACCCTGCTTAGTGAACTTAGTGGTAAAATTGCATTTAAAATTCGAGTAATACGTGAAAATTCGCATCTAAGTTTCTTTACGCTAATTGTGTAGAGACGCTGATAGCTATCCACCAAAAACACTGCTTAGTGAACTTAGTGTCATGACCTTAGTGAACTTAGTGGTAAAATTGCATTTAAAATTCGCGTCTTCTTTTAAACTAAAAACTATATCCTACACCTGTCGAAATATTCCACATTGACGGTCTGATGATCTGTGTTGGGTCGGCACTATGGTTTGTCAGATATTTCTGATATAAAATAGAAGAATGCAAAAACCATCTTTCAGATACATAATATTTCACAAGCGCTGAAGTTGTAAATCCTATTTTCAAATGGTTGTTGTATTGAGGTAGATCTCCATCGTATACGACTATATCATCATTGACCAATGTCTTGCCTTTGCCAGTTGTAAATAGCCCTATCGTCGGTCCTGCATTAACTTTAAAACTCCAATTTCTTACGTTGTGCTGAAATCCTGGCATTAATGAAAATGTGCTTCTAACCATTTCATTTCTATGTTTAAGCTTTCTGGATATGGTATCCGTTACATTTGCGGTACCGCGTGTGTATGTTTTTTCTCCAGAAAGCAAATTGTCATGAATAGATATTATAACATTATTTACTTGTTTGGGCGCTTGCTTAATGCCTTCGTAACTAAATACAGAATACAATCTTTGGTAATCAATCATGGAAGTTACAAAAAACGATTTGTTGATAGAGATATCATGTCTGATTGCAGCTGTAAATCCAGGCAATTCTTGTTCAGAAATCAAAGCTTTGTGCTTTTCTGAGATTAACTGCAATGTAGCAGACTTTCCTATACTCCAAAAAGAAACGCTGGCATTAACCATCAAATCCATATTGCCGAAATGTATGCTTTTTTGCTTTTTGGCTGGAAGGGTGGGAGATACTTCAGGCATAGATATGGTTCGTGAAAGTAAAGTATTTAAATCGTCATTAAAAAGCAAAGTCAAGGGCTCGATCATGAAATATGGTTTAGGTGCATATGGGTTCATTAGGTCCGAGTACCCTTGATTTGCTATCTTATTTTCTGTGGTGACAATATCTTTTGGTTGGGAAGAGATGTTTATTGGATCTGTTTTTAGTATAGATGTTTGTTCAGCTTGTTGTGATTGATTGGCAAAAGATTTTAATTGGTCGATGGCTGGTATTACTGTGTTTTTTGAGTTTTTAGAGACTTTATTTACGATGGTTTGATTACTTTTAGTAATGGCTTTGTTAGGTGAACTTTTAGATTCATTTTCTAATGTAATTGTACTTGGTTGGCTATTTGTATTTACTTTTGGTGAACTTGTAGAAGGCTTAGAGATTGGTGATGCAATGATCTTATTTTGTTTATCTATTTCCACAGGCAAATTGGTGTTTTTGACTTCTCCAAAATACAAAAACATACCTATACCACCACAAATAAGTATAGGTAACAACCACCATATCAACAATCGGCGTTTTTTCTTTTTTTGACCCATTTTGTCATAAATACCTGCTTGCATGGATTCCCACGAAAGATCTTCAGGAAGTGGTGTTTCATTCCTTAATTGGTCTCTTAATCTATTATAATAAGCCATATTGTAACATATTTGGTTTATTCAAAATATTATTTTTAATCCATTTTATAGCCCTGAATAGCTGTGATCTGGATGTCTCTGCGGTAATACCTAGCATATCACCTATTTCTTTATGTGAATATTCATCAATGACCGAAAGTAAAAAGATTGTCCTATACCCATCGGGCATATTTTTTAACATGAGTTCGAGATCGTTTATAGATAGTTTTTCTATAGCGTCCAAAGCAGTTTCTTCTACATCATCTACTACTTCGAGACTATAATTTATTTGCAACTTATCTTTTTTGCGTAGTATGGCGATACATTGGTAAACCGTGAGTTTTGACGCCCAAGATTTAAAACTACCTTTGGTGTCATCAAACTGTTGAATACTCAGAAATATCTGGGCAAACACTTCCTGTAAGGCATCTTTGCGATCATCATCATAGCAAAAGTAGTTTTTGACAATAGTAAATATATAAGGTGCACAGCTTTTGTACATCAAACTGTATGCTTGCTGATCGCCTTTTTTGCACTTTACTATGATACTATTGTCTATCAATTACGTACTTCTTTACTATGATTTAGTATTAGGTTTTTATTTTATTGAAATATTGAATGCACATATCAACTTATTCAGGACATGTGACATAGACATTTGCCAGTTCATCAAGGGATTGTAATACTTTGGTTTGATTATTTTCTGTTAACACGATCGACACTGGATAATTTGTACTTAATTCAGAAAAAGTACTGTCTTGAAACATAAAACTATTGATTTCTGGATAGCTTTGGAAGGTAATGGTCGGCCCATTAAGTTTTGAAGCTGAAACAGGGAAAATTAAGTCATAACAAGGATCGGTACTAAATAACTTCGTTTTATAAATTAGAATAAAAAAGTCACCACCAAGTGAGCATTGATTTGCTAAATCAGTTAGTTCAGTTTGGTTATTAGCAGTTTTAAATTCTCCATTTATTGTTTTTAAAGTGATGGGATAACCAAAATCAATAAATCTTCCTTGCATAAACACATTCCCTAAAGTAGCAGCATCAGGTATTGTTACAGGAGTTGTCTGTCCAAAGACTAAAATATTAATCGGGAAAACAAATTCATAACATGCATAATAAGCAAACTGGTCTATCTGAATAAAAGTAGTGTGTTGCCATCCGGGGCCATTACAAGCCATAAGTAACTGTGCTAGTGAAAAAGCATCATAGGCTACAAATTTTTGGTTTTGGATGTCACTTAGGGTTAATGGGAAGATAAAATATAATGGTTCTGCTGCATGTTTCTGTATGAAATTACGTTCGTCAGCAATGGTATAAATATCTCCTTCAGCGTTTTGAACATTCAACGGGTATTCAAGGGAATAACAAGAGTTCTGGAAGTTAATAACATACGCAGGAAACATATTACTCCCGGTCGATAATGAGTCAGGAAAACATCCGGCACAGTGTGACGCAAAATCCCAAAGGTCTTGGACAATAACTTCGATCCCTATATTATCAACAATGGTAAGTGGATACGCAAAATCAACAATGTTAGCTGAAGAATCAGAAACTAACAAAGCAAAATCAACGGATGAATTTACGTTAAATAAATTACCTGCTGCATCAACCATTTGAAATGGATAAGGCACGGTGATACATTCTATGGCTACATTTGGAGAGGATGCAGTACTTCTTGCTTTTGTCAAGATGTTATTTACATACACTACCTCGGGCTCGAATTCTTCAGTTGCAGTACTGATATCATCAAACTCTTCTACACCGCATGATGTCATCCATATGCTGAGTATAAAAAGATAAAACAAATATTTACGTACCATCATTTATGATTTTAGGTATTGGAACACAAAGTTCTGCTTTATTATTAGATATTACTAACCAAAACGTTGCATCTGACTGCAAAATAATGTAAATTTATTTTGAGTGATTATAGTTGTATTTATTTTTTAAATTAATTTGTTTACTTAAGTTATTGATATTTAATGGACTAGATCCATATTTTGTGATAGTTAAAAAATTATTTTTATCTTGGTGCAACGATTTTTTCTTGTTTTACTAATGATAGGTTGATAATAATTCTTTACTCAAAATTTTAATACAATGAATTTTAAAACATTACTTTTTATATTCATGTCTGCTTTTACGATACAATTATCGGCACAGCAAGATTGTGATTGCCCGATGGAAATTGATCTTGTATGTGCGTCTGATACATTAGGAAATTACATTGAGTTTCCTAATGCGTGTTGGGCAGATTGTCTAGGTTTTACGGTTGTTTCAGATTCGACTTTATGCGATGCAGGCAATCCTTGGGGAGACTGTGGATGTACAGTGACAGATTCGACATTTGTGTGTGCAGCAGATAGTCTCGGCAATATTTTTCCTGTGCCGAATGAGTGCTTAGCTGCATGTTGGGGACTGACGGTGGTAGAAGGGAATGATTGTGGTTTCAACCCTTGGGATGATTGTGAGTGTCCAGAAATCTATGACCCTGTATGTGCAGTGGATGTTGTGGGCAATTATTTAGAGTTTTCTAATGCTTGTTATGCAGAATGTTATGGGTTTACAATTGTCACAGATTCTACACTTTGTAGTTTTGACCCGTGGGATGATTGTAATTGTACACAAGAATATGCACCTGTATGCGCTGTAGACTCTTCAGGCAATTATGTAGAATTTTCTAATGCATGTTTTGCTGCATGTTATGGTTATGAAGTAGTTACAGACTCTACACTTTGTGGTATAAATCCATGGGAAGATTGTAATTGTACTTTAGAATATGCACCTGTATGCGCGGTAGATTCTACAGGTTACTATTTAGAGTTTTCTAATGCATGTTTTGCTGCATGTTGGGGCTTCGAAGTAGTGACAGACTCTACGCTTTGTAATATTTCAAATCCTTGGGATGACTGTATTTGTACACAAGAATACAATCCAGTATGTGGTGTAGATTCTTTAGGTAATTATGCTGAATTTCCCAATGCATGTTATGCAGCATGTTTCGGATTTGAAGTAGTAACAGATAGTACACTTTGTGATTACAATCCATGGGGAGACTGTGCGTGTGAGATCGATCCTAATGCACCGTTTGTGTGCGCTGTAGACAGTATCGGTCACCCATGTTACGTGCCTAATGCATGTTTTGCAGCTTGTTGGGGATTGACTGTGACAGGTGATTCTATCTGTACAGAAGTAGATATCGACCCTGAGATTGATTGGGAAGTGATGGGATGTATTGATTCTTTATACATTGATGAAAATACAACTTTCCAGCAAGCACTTCTTCTCATTAGTGAGTCTTGTGGACTAGAACTGCCTGAATGTATTTTGGATGCACCATTATTTGATACAGACACCGCATTTATCATGTACATTGTCGAAAACTGTGACGGCGAGTTCGGATTTAATGGCAATACATCGGGATCAAATGTCATGAACTTGTACAACTTCATCAATAACAGTGTATTGACTAGCACAAATAATTCGGTTTTGTATGACACCCGTTTATCTTTGATAGCAAATCCAGTCAGTCAGCAGCTTGATTATCAAATTACGTCTAGTGTCGCTACCGACATTAAAGTGACACTGATGGATATCAATGGTCAGCGCATCTTTAGCGATCAGATCAATATCGGACAAGGAAAACACAACTTTACCAAAGATGTATCTCAACTTAACTCAGGTATTTACTTACTAAACTTAGCATCTGGCAAGTCTTACCAAACAGTCAAAGTGGTGATTACAAAATAAAACAGTCGATGTCGTTTAGTGCATCAAAAATGGATAAACACTCCAAAAAATGATCTACTAAACGACATCTTTAAAAAAAGACTTGATAATTTTTGATGATAACTTTAGCAAGGGCCTTCGGGCCCTTTTTTTATTTGGGGAAATTGTAATGGAGTTGTAAACTTATTTGCAACAATTATGGTGTTCTTACAAACAAGTTTGCGAGTCCGATATCACGAAACACAAGAATTAGATACTAGATAATCAATATTATAAACTGATATATAGATAATTGAGTCAGGGAGTTTTTAAGTTTTTTATTTAAAACTCATTCACTTATTTTTTTTGATCGCTGCTTTATGAAGCGAGACATTTTCTTTTTTGGTTCTATTACCTTGTAATACAAGCTCAAAAAATCCATTCGCTTAGCACCGTTTTTTCTCGTTGCAAAATGCTTTTTTTATTGTCATTTTTATTCATCATTTTAGATTTTGCGTTTGTTTGGGAATAGAAGTACTTTCATACCCATCTGCTAATGGTTCACTTCGTCAAAGGCTTGCGGACTTTGGTGGTTTGCACTTCACTTTTTTCTTATTCTCTATTGCTTGTTTCTGAACAAAAGACTTCGAAAAGACTATCTCAAATGAAAAGATGATACTCTCAGCAGAATCTTAATGACTAAATGAACTCTACTCCTAAATGATGTGAAAGAGCCTTATTTAATATGGAGATAAATTTATGGTTCCAAAAGTGAATTTTGATCTACTACTTAAGAACTTTCTTTGTACTGTAATAAAGAAATACTTAGTATCAGTGATTTTTTTAATGTCATCAGGTATAAGAATAGATCCTGTGTCTGTATGGCTAAATAATGCATTTCTCTCGAAATTACCGTCTTTGTCCAAGGTTGTCAAAGTAGCTACAAAATCGCTAAATTTTGAAGTTGTCTTAGGTTTTGCACCTATTGGTTTTTTATAATTATCTTCATCTTCATTATAAAAGACGTAAATTTTATCATTGTATTTAAATGACTTATGGCTTAAAAAAATTGCATTTTCATTATTCCTTTGTAATTTTGGAATAATATTCAAACTTGACACTTCCCCATCTGGTAGGATGTTTATGATGATGATGTCTTCACTAAAATAGGTGGTAGTTTCAGTTGTTCTGCCATTTGCATACATAGACCTACTTATTCTAATGTAATTTGGTTCTACCGTCACAAATGCACTTCCATCATTCAATATTTCTATACTTCTAAACCTAAAATCATCATTTAATCCATCTTCGCCCGATTTGTCTTTATCCGTATTTCTATCTCCCAATTTCTCTATTTCTTCTTCACTAAAACTTCTTTTTGTAGCAATAGATACTTCTCCATTTTCTAATTTCATAAAAAACACACCATGTGTAGGGCCATCTACGGTATTGCTATAAAGACCAATACAATACAATTCACCATTTTCTCTTAATTTTAGATTAGCTGATTTTATAAAAGAATCTTTGATATCTAAATTAAATTTTTTGACTTCTGCAGTATCGTTTTTGATATAAAACAGTTCTATATCATATGCTGGTTTACCACCTTTTTTCTCCTTTTTTTTATCTTCATATACCTTGTAGAGTAAATAAGCTTCTCCTTGTTTATTGAGTTCTTTAGACAAAAGCGTGGTTTGGGCTTCAGTTTTCCTAAACTGGAATGTTTTGTCCCACATAGTATTTAAGTCTTTATCGATAGAAACTAAATGGATTTGGTATTGCTCTTTTTTACTATTATTATCTGATTCCGCTAGAAATAATAAATTAGTGGTATCGGCATTAAAGTACCATCTCGTCTCAGGTATATCTCTCTTTTTTTCGTACTTAAATCTAGATAAGGTCACAGATTTAGATCCTTTTCCTTCTAAAGATATAGGCTTTACTTTGTAGGTAATTCGATCATTTTTTTTGTCACGCTCTGAAACCATCCAAATAAACTGACCATTAAAGTATTCTATACCTTCATCATACACATCATCTTCCAATGACAAAAATTCTTTAGAAGATACCAAATTAAGCTTGGTATCTAATTTTTCTAAAAATGAAGAAGACTTTGAAGAGAACAAGCCCCCATATTCTTTTGACCATATATAATATCCTGAATCATCTCCATATAACAACGTAGGGTATGACCGATCATTATCAAATTTAATCTGAGGACCTAGTTCTACTGAGATTTTTTGTGCTGAAAGGTTGCCAACTATCATGAATAACATGATAAAAGCAAGATTGTAAATTATTTTCATAACTTATAGGTTTGTTTAATTTGATGGCAAAACTATAATTAATTCTTAAAAAAAACAAAGTTTAAATTTATTTTTTAATTTTGTCCCAGTAAAACAATTAATTATGAAATTTTCATTTGGATTAATGCTCGCAGTTTTCTTTATATTAAATAGCTTCTCTGCTAATTGTCAGACAAGAAAGAAATCAAATTCAAACGTCGAAATTATTGATTTTGGCGAAAATCAGAAAAAAATAGCTGAAAAATCAACTCATCCGATGATCATCAAGACATCGGTTATTTCTCCTATATTTGGTAAAGGTTTGCTTGAATTAGAAAGAGAAGTTACAGACTATTTATCTATCCAAGTAGGTGTCGGGGCAACTTTTAAACCTTTGGTCGATATAAGCCTGACAAACTTAATAACTGATGATGAAAATAATTCTGGTAGCTGTGACAGCGAATTGTGGGAAAACGATTATTGTGATAATTATGAAGATTTTGATATTAGAAGAAGTGTACCGAGCTTTTTATTTTCTTTTTCTCCAAGATTTTTTTTCGAAAGTGATGGTTTTGAAGGTTCTTATATAGCGCCTAAATTTCGATATTCTAAAAATAAATTTGAAGTCCAAGGTATCGAAGAAGATTTTGGTGAATTAACGCGCAACTCTACTTATGATGTTGACGAATCAATTACAAGAATGGATTTTCTTGTTCATTTTGGAAGTCAAGTTTTGTATCCAAAGTTAAGCTTAGAGTATTTTGTTGGAATAGGTGCTAGCAATGCTACAGAAATTAGACAAGATCTTGGGATTGACGATTTTGGTAGAAACAGAAATGGATTGTCAGAAACAAAATCTACAAAACTAATTCTCGAAGGTGGAATGAGATTAGGCTTCCAATTGTAAGGATATTGTTTCGATTACCCTGGTTGAAATTTGGAATTTCAGTTCCGATAAATGAATCCCAAGTGTTGGAAAGCTTTTAATGGAGTTGTAATCTTGTTTGCAACAATTATAGTGTTCTTGCATACAAGTTTGCAAGTCCAATATCATTTCATAAATATGTCGTGTATGCGCTTTATTTGATTTAAAAATCAAATCTATATGCATCGTTTTGATTTTTTATTTATATTTGTTTGTTGATTATTT
>DAOLFJ010000091.1:0-15187 GCA_035326365.1 Saprospiraceae bacterium
TGCCCGATTGAAGTTGTTCTAGATTTAATTTTATAACTTGCTTGCCTACTTGATTTGTCTTTACTTGATGCGTTACATTGCTACCATTCGCATTATATATAGTTAATGCTTTTACAGCATTTTGGGCACATTCGATAAAACAGTATGTTGAACATGGTATGGGGTAAACCGAAACTTTGTTCTTACTATTGGTAGTGTGTAAACTTGAAATCATACCCAACTCAAAAGCACCAATATCGATCGCTGACCCTTGTGGTACTGCATTCCCTTCATAATCATGGGTATAATTTGTAACACTCCCTTTGTCAACAGCAGGACTATTTTCCATAAGGTTATAATCATCGGCAGCTACAAATAAAGGGTCTAGTCCTACAATACGGTCAGTTTCTACAGCAGGAAGATTGGGTGTAGAGTTGGAAGGATTTACATAGTTGTACCACAAATTATTTTTAAATTCAAAACTTGGTGCATCTGTGTTGGGACCTATATTTACAAATGTCGATAGCGTATTATCAAAATATATGATGTTGTTTATGAAACTGTTATCACCACAAGGTAAGAAACGATTGATATCTACAGTTTCTTGCAGAATTCTCATAACCCAGTTTTCTGGATCTATGATCGTATTATTTACCACGTTTACTCTTACAGATCCTACATATGCAATAGGCGCCCAACCACGTACAAAAACATTAGCAAAAACGTCAATATCTGCTGCTTCGAAGGTCGCATCTTGCGGTCTAAAAAACTGCAAACCCGTACTTCCGCCAAGGTTCAAAGCTCGTTGTCCACCATCTTCGAACCAGTTTTGGGTGATCTCAATAAACTGTGTGCCACCTTTAGCTTGGATACAATTGGAGCCCATATCCTTAAAATTACATTTTGCAAACTTTCCGTAATGGCAACCTACCATATCGATACCGCTACCACCGTCAGCACCATTCTCAAAACTACATCCAGATACCAAAAACTGATCTACACCTGACATTTTTAGAAAATCATTATTGCCTTGCGCACCCATGTCATAAAAGTGGCAATTCACCACATTGATATGGTGTGTAGGTGTATCAAAAGTTCCACCATCATCTATATTCATGCCATTACCCGTGTGACCTGTGAAACTAATTCCCTCAATGTGAATATAAGAAACATCAGAAAAATGTAGCCCTTCAGTACCACCAGCAAAAATCACCGTCTCTGGGTCAACGCCTATAAAGTAGATATATTGATTTTCATTTCCATGCAAGTTGGATATAAAATTGCCACCACTATACATGGATGGGAATATCAAAATTGTATCTCCAGCAGTAGCGACAGATGCTGCAGCTTGTGGAGTAGCATATGTTTTTCCTGGTCCAACTTCTATCACAGCAGAGAATAGCATAGAAGGTAAAGCTATTAGTATAATTAAACACAATCTTTTGAAAGTTTCTATAAATCTTGAATTGTAATACATATGGACTGCATTTAAATAATAATGGCAAATATAGGAAGAATTTCAAATTGATTTTTCATCATTTTGAGAACCAATACAATAACGTTTACTATGATTTAAATCCTAATCCAATGAAAACCTATTCTGTTTCAGCCACTTCTTTCCTAGATGAGATATACCCTCTCCATTTGGTAAGCACTGCTTGGAAATCATCTGGTAATGCTGACTCAAATAACATATATTCTCCTGTGACAGGATGTATAAATCCTAAACTCTTTGCATGAAGCGCCTGTCTTGGCAACATGTCAAAACAATTATCTACAAATTGTTTATATTTGGAATATACTGTCCCTTTTAGTATTTTGTTTCCGCCATATCTTTCGTCATTAAAGAGCGGATGGCCCAAATATTTCATATGTACCCTTATCTGATGCGTCCGTCCTGTTTCTAGATGACATTTGACCAAAGTCACATAATATAGATTTTCGAGTACTTCATAATGCGTGATGGCGTTTTTTCCTTGATCTCCTTCTGGAAATGGAAACATGATCAACCTGTCTTTTTCATGTCTTCCTATGTTGACATCGACTGTTCCAGATGGTTCAGCGACATCTCCCCACACCAATGCAATATATTCTCTAGTGATCGTGTGGTCAAAGAACTGTTTTGCCAGATGCGTCATGGCATAATCCGTCTTTGCGATCAGCAATAATCCCGACGTGTCCTTGTCTATTCTATGTACCAATCCTGGTCTATCATCTCTATTACCTTGCAAAAGTGGCAAGTTTTTTTGCTGCATGTAGTATAATAAAGCATTTACTAAGGTCCCTGTTGAATTGCCTACTCCAGGATGCACCACAAGTCCAGGTGGTTTGTCTAGTACCAATACATCATCATCTTCATAAACGATATTGAGTGGGATATTTTCAGGTAGTAAAGGTGTTTCATCATTTGGATTGGATGGAAGTACTAGTGAGATTTCGTCCTGAGGCCTTACTTTGTAATTGGATTTTATGGGCTTATCATTGACCAATATACATCCAATCTTAATGGCATTCTGAACCCTATTTCTAGATACTTTTTCCAGTCTATCCATCAAGAATTTATCTATTCGAATGGCTGTTTGTTTTGGATCACAAATGATGCGTTGATGTACAAAAAGTTCATCTGATGGTTCCAAATCTGCTTGTCTTATTACTCCCATATTTTAATCTTCATCATCACTACTGAAAGATGGCCAGAAGGTAACTCCGACATCCCATCTAATGATATCTGTTGTGCTATTTTTAATATTAAATTTATCTATCGAACTGAATTCTAATACGTTGCGCTCATCTTTTACATAATATGGAACGCTTAATCCAGGTAGGTAGTTGGCCCTGACATTAATGTAAACATTGTCACTAACTGGATAATTCAAACCTGCGGAAATACCATAAGTAAGTGATAAACTACCTTTTTCAATATAAAAATCAGACGAATCTTCATCATCTACTAGTGATTTTGTAGTGCCTGTGTATATCCATTTGTATCCTAAATGGGCTTCTAGATATGTCTCTAGTTTTCCTAAATACAGATTGGGATAAAATCTCATTTTTCCATTCAAACCCCAAAGATTGGTCGTGCTGTTATAATCAAAATCCGCAAATCCAAAATCCAAGGGCTCATGAAAGGTGGCACTTTGGCTTTCCATAAATGCATAATACAAACTTATTCCCCAGAATAATGGTTTTTCAGGCTTTATCTGTCTGAGATAACCAATTTCAAACCCCAATTTTGTTTTGGGAAAATTTCTTTCAAAAAAGCCACTTGCATTCGTAAAACTTGCATTCATCTCCAAAAAATTAATCTTTGGACTTGTGTATTCTTCTTCCGCCTTCTGACTAACAGCATCTTGACCAAACATCACAGTCGTTGCAAATAATAGGCATATAAAACAATACTTCATCATACCATACATGGATTTTAGAAAGACAAAGGTACGTTTTTTTAGTTGATTTTTTTTTGATGGTTACATTTGACCTTTCTATCAATTCTTATTTTGCGCTCATTTTAGATTTTTAAGTATAATCCTATTACCTTTGCACGACTCAATTAATAGAAATACCATATGTCAAATAAGCAAATCCGATTCGACTCACTTTGCGTCAAAGAATATAAAGACAATCGAAGTACCACACCACATCAATTGCCTATCTATGCCACTTCTTCTTTCAATTTTGAAGATATGGAAGAAGGTATTGATATCTTTACAGGCAAAAAAAGTGGACACGCTTATGGTCGTTATGGCAATCCTACCATAGATACTGTAAGTCAAAAGCTCGCAGATATGGAAGCTTTCGGCACAGGACTCGATGCCTATGGCTTTTTGACTAGTAGTGGTATGTCTGCTATATCTACAGTTCTGATATCTTTACTCAAAAACGGTGATGCCATTCTGACACAAAATGATCTGTATGGTGGTACCACAGAAATGTTACTAAAAGTTATTGCGAATAGCGGCATAAAATCCATATTTGCAGATCTCACAGATTTAGATGCGGTAGAGTCTATCCTTCAGCAAAATAGGACGATCAAGATGTTATATTTTGAAACACCTGCCAATCCTACAATGAGATGTATTGATATAAAAGCAATGGTAAGATTGGCAAAAAAGTATGGTGTCACGACGTGTGTAGACAATACTTTCTGCACACCAGTCATCCAGCAACCATTGAGTCTTGGGGTAGATTTTGTCATTCATTCTACCACAAAATACTTAAATGGTCACGGAAATTCCATAGCGGGTGTTATTATTGGACATAAACAAGAACTGAAAAAACAAATTTGGACAACATTAAAATTGCTAGGTACTACTTGCAATCCTTGGGACGCATGGCTTATTAATAATGGTATGAAAACCCTGTCTATTAGAATGGAGCGTCATAGTCACAATGCCATGGCTGTAGCCGAATATCTGGACACACATCCTAAAATTGTACTTGTTAATTACAATGGCCTGCCCAATCATCCATATCATGAAGTAGCAAAAAGTCAAATGAAAACTTTCGGCGGTATGCTTAGCTTTGAGATAGATGGCGATTTACCGCAAGTGTTGAGCATACTCAATAAACTTACTTTTTGTACCAAGGCACCTACGCTCGGAGATGTGGACACTCTGGTATTACATCCTGCTACGAGTTCACACCTTAATGTAGATAAGAGCATTCGTGAGGCAAGTGGGATCACGGATGGATTGGTAAGACTTTCGGTAGGAATAGAAAATAGTCAAGATATTATCGACGACTTGAGCCAAGCACTTGCTTAAAACAAATAATAATGAACAATAAAGGTAAGGTAGTTTTGGTTTTTGGGAGTTCGGGACTTGTAGGTAGCCTACTTGTTGACGAATTGATAAACTCAGCATCTTTTAGTTTGGTAAAGCTATTCGTCAGAAAGAAGTCAGGAAATACACATACTAAAGTACAGGAAATCGAAGTGGATTTTGATAAATTGTCACTAGTAGCTTCAGAAATGAAGGGAGATGTGGTATTTATTTGTCTAGGTACAACTATGGCAAAAGCGGGCAGCAAAGAAGCGTTTTATAAGGTGGACCATACCTATTGTCTTGAAGCGGCAAGATTATCAGCAGCCAATGGGGTAGGGCAAGTCCTTTTGATATCTTCTATGGGTGCCGATGCAGCTTCGTTGGTTTATTACTCAAAAGTTAAGGGCGAAGTAGAACGAGACATACGTAATCTGAATTTTGAATCCGTCAATATTGTGCGGCCTTCTCTTTTACTAGGGGATAGAAAAGAAAATCGACTAGGCGAGAAAATATTTGTCACAGTAACTAAGTATTTACCCTTTATATTTATTGGTCCATTAAAAAAATATAGACCGATAGAAGCGCACAATGTAGCAAAAGCAATGGTTAACATTAGCCTAACCCAGCAAGAAGGTTGTCATATTTTTGAATCTGAAGAACTTCAGAAAATAGCATTACATTCATAACAATTATCAAAATATCATGGGGAAACCAGTAGTTAAAAAATCAAATATCGAAATAGCCATAGGTCTGAATGAAGATAAACATCCAGAAACAATACATTGGAAATCTGATGACAATCCTAATGGTCAGGACTTTACAGAATGCAAAGCCATCATGTTGTCTCTTTTTGACAAAGAATATAAGGATACGCTAAAAATTGATTTGTGGACTACAGAAATGCAAGTAGTAGAAATGGATCGTTTTGTTTTCCAATCATTGAGAGCACTCGCAGATACTTACTTTCGTGCGACAAACAACCAACAATTGTCCAATGATATGCAGCTTTTTGTAGATTATTTTGGCAAACAAACAGGTATCATCACTGAAGATGAACAACCATTGTAAGATTATATTAAGAGTATGTTTAAATTTTTATTGATTAGCAACTAAGAAAATTTTTAAACATACTCTAAATAAAAAAAGGCCCAAACTTTACAGTCGGGCCTTTTTTATATAAGATTTACTAAATGATTATTTAGTACCTTTTTCTTTACCTGCACATGCTTTTGCACCATCTTTTTTTGCACAACAAGCCTTACCTTCTGATTTTCCAGCGCAAGACTTTGTTTCCACTTTTTTGCCATCTTCAGTTCTCTCCATAGAAGCTGAAGCTACTTTAGTGAAAGATTTTGTGTTAGCATCGTATTGTACTTCTTCCCAGCTAATGTTACCTGAAGTTGCACAAACTGATTTTTGGTAATAAGCAGTTGTTCCAGAGATTTCACATGTTCTTTTTGTGATATTCTCATTACCTTTTGCTGCTACATCTGCTTCCATCATAACACTAGCTACTCTAGTATCCGTTGAAGCTGCCGCTGAAGCTGTACTTTTAGCTGCACAACAAGCTTTACCTGAACCAGCAGATTTATTGCAAGCCTGAGCATTTGCTGAGAAAGAAGCAACTAATATGAATGAAAAAACGAAAAATAATTGTTTCATGATATGTATTATTAAAATTTAAAAGAAAAAGATTCAAAAATTATAACGTAAAGATAATAGTAATTTGTTTCCCACAAACTGATTTTACAACAATTTATAAAAATTTTAACTTTTCGGTTCCATACACAAGCAATTTTTATACGTTAGGAATAATGAAAACGATCATAATAGTTCGTTGCGTTAATTTATTAGACACAATATCTTTTACATTAATCCAAGATATATGTGTCCATAATGTGTTGTTTATTCTAAAAAAAGTATTAATTTTGCGCCCTTATGAGATATTGCCTTTATTTTTCGACCATCATTGTATTGTTTTTGACTTCATGCAAGTCAGAATTTGAAGCTTTACGTACTAGTAATCAGCCGGATAAAGTATATAAAGCTGCCAATGATTATTACGCTGCCAAAGATTACAATAGAGCCATAGCATTATTTGATATCGTAATTCAGTACTACAGAGGAAGACAAGAAGCTGAGGATCTGTTTTTTAAATATGCATATGCACATTATTATCAAGCAGACTATATCCTTGCATCTACCTATTTTAAAAATTATTCAGGCACATTTTCGAATAGTGTGAATAAAGAAGAAGCGGAGTACATGGCAGCTTATTCTAATTTTAAATTATCGCCAAATTATAAATTAGACCAAACTTATACCCAGAAAGCGATAGAAGGTTTTGAACAATTTATTAATCTCTATCCTAATACTGAAAGAGCTGAGGCAGCCAATAAGCTCATAGATGAAATGCGTAGGAAACTAGAGCAAAAGTCATTTGAACAAGGCAATTTGTACTATAAAATAGGACAGTATCAAGCAGCAATGACGTCGTTTCAGAATACATTGAAAGATTTTCCAGAATCTAAAAGAATCGAAGAAGTAAGATATTTAATAGTTAAATCTAGTTTTATCCAAGCTTCCAATAGTATTTACGAAAAAAAGAAAGAACGTTTTAATGAAACTTTAGAGCACTATGCTCAGTTTATAAAAAAGCATCCTAAGTCAAAATGGCTAAAAGATGCAAAATCAATAGAAAAGGAAACCTTAGCAGAGCTAAAAAAATTAAATGTATGACCACAGATATCAAATCTAAAGTTCAAGGATTAGACCCAAATGTAAAAGCGAGAGATATAAAATCTATCTCAGCACAAACTGCCAATATTTATGAGTCTATCACAGTTATCACAAAGAGAGCTGAGCAGATTTCTATAGAAATCAAGAATGAACTTCATGGTAAATTGGACGAATTTGCAAGCACATCTGAAACGATTGAGGAGATTCTTGAAAATAAAGAACAAATCGAAATTAGTAAGTTTTACGAACGTTTGCCGAATCCCGTAATCATTGCTACTCAAGAGTTCATAAACGGAGATTTGTCATTTGAATACCACGAACCAAGGGTAACTCACGAGGAGTAATCAGTCGATGCTTCAAGGAAAAAAAATTCTTTTGGGTATCACAGGCAGTATTGCAGCATACAAATCTGCTTTGCTTTGTAGGTTATTAATTAAAGAAGGTTGTGATGTCAAAGTTGTCATGACTCATGATGCCAAAGGGTTTATTTCTCCACTTACGCTTTCGACATTGTCTACGCATCCCGTTGTAGACAATATTTCAGACGGTCAATCCTGGAATAATCATGTCGAGTTGGGTCTATGGGCAGATGTTATGTTAGTAGCACCTGCTACCGCAAATACCATTGCAAAAATGGCTCATGGCATATCAGATAATATGTTAGTTGCCATTTACCTTTCTGCCAAATGCCCAGTAATGATAGCTCCAGCGATGGATCTTGATATGTGGAAACATCCATCTACAAAAAACAATCTGAATCTTTTGACATCTTACGGAAATGCCATCATTCCTGTGGGAAATGGTTTTTTAGCCAGTGGTCTCGAAGGTGAGGGAAGAATGGCAGAGCCAGAAGATATAGTTTCCTATGTTGCTTCCCATTTTAATCAAAAGCAAGATTTACAAGGAAAAAAAGTACTAATAACCGCGGGTCCGACATACGAAGCACTCGATCCAGTAAGGTTTATTGGCAATCGAAGTAGTGGGAAGATGGGTATTGCTTTGGCCGAAGAGTGTAAGTCACGAGGCGCAAATGTCACTTTGATACTTGGTCCAGTTTCACTAAAAGTTAGTTTAGATTTTGACAACTTGATCAAAGTACAGTCTGCCCAAGAAATGTATGAAGCAGCTTTAGCTCATTTTGATAGTAGTGATGTCATAATTTTAGCTGCGGCAGTTGCTGATTATAAACCTGCCACAATTTCTGATAAAAAAATTAAAAAATCTGGAGACAATATGCAAATCGAACTTGTAAAAACAGTCGATATTGCAGCTACTTTGGGTGCTGAGAAATCTCAAGATCAGGTTATGGTAGGCTTTGCTTTAGAGACAAATGATGAAATTTCTAATGCAAAACAAAAACTGCACAAGAAAAACCTTGATTTTATCGTTCTAAATTCTTTGAATGACAATGGCGCTGGTTTTCAACATGATACCAACAAAATAACCATTGTCGACAAAAATGGGCAAGAGACACCTTTCGATCTTAAATCAAAATCATCAGTGGCAAAAGACATTATTGATTTTTATGTAAGTAATTTCGGATAAGTTCTATTTGAATATATTTTAACTGATTCAGAATATGAGATTTTTATTAGTTTTATGTGGTTTTTTCTCTTTATCATTATTGAGCGCTCAAGAATTAGATTTTAAAGTTAGCTTAGTAGTTCAGACATCCACGACGGCGGATCCCGCATTGTTTAAAGATTTAGAAAACAATATGAGAGAGTTTCTAAATGCTACTAAGTGGACCGAAGACGAATTTCAGAATTTGGAGAAAATTAGAGGTAGTGTACAATTGACGATTACTAGTGAGCCTCAACCCAATGTATTTACAGCTGAGCTTATTCTTCAGACAGAAAGACCAGTATTTAACTCATCTTACTCATCTCCAATCCTAAACCTGATTGATAAAAATGTTTCGTTCAGTTTTTCAGGACTTCAGCCACTGCTAAAAACAACAAATACTTTTTACGACAATTTGTCTTCCATTCTTAGTTATTATGCATACTTAACTATAGGAAGCGATTATGATTCTTTTAGCTTGAATGGTGGGGAATTGATGTTTAACAAGGCACAAGAAATAATTACATCGCTTCCATCTAATATGGTACGTGATGATGGGTGGAAAAATGATAGTGGTAGCAAGCGAAATAGATATTGGATGATAGAAAATATTTTGAATCCTAGGATGAGACAGTTCAGACAAGCTTTTTATGAATATCATAGACTTTGTTTGGATAAAATGTTTGATGATCCAGATAAAAGTAGAGCGGTATTATTAAGTACACTCACGTCTATAGGTCAAGCCAATATTGAATATCCAAATTCAGTATTGCTACAAAGATTCGGTGATGCAAAAAAAGATGAAATAGTAGAAATATTTAAAATAGGAGACAAAGGTCAAAAGACAAAAGTGAGTGCCATAATGGTTGGTATCGATGCCAGCAAGAAGGAAAAATACAGTGTTTTGAATTAATGGAAGGGTCTACTATTATTAATGAAAAAGTAAAAATTGCCATCTTTGCGTCTGGTGGCGGGAGTAACGCAGAAAAAATAATTGGATATTTTAGAAATCACGCTACTATTGAAGTTAGTTTAATTGTTAGCAATAAAGTTAATGCGGGTGTTTTGAAAATAGCTGCTCTGAATAACATCAATGCCTTAATAATAACTAAAAGATCTTTTTCGCAGACTAACGAAATCATCGACATACTAAAATCATTACAAATTGACATGGTAGTTCTTGCTGGTTTTCTATGGCTCGTACCAATACATTTTGTAGAAGCTTTTCCAAATAAAATACTAAATATACACCCATCATTACTTCCGAAATACGGAGGGAAGGGTATGTATGGACATCATGTACATGAAGCTGTTAAAGCTAATCAAGATAAAGAGTCTGGGATGACTATTCACTTAGTAAATGAGAAATTTGACGATGGCAGTATCATTTTTCAAGAAAAATGTATCATTGATGCTAAAATGGATGCAAGTGAAATTGCTGCGGAAGTATTAAAGTTAGAACACAATTATTATCCACAGATCATAGAAGAGTTTATCAAAAATAACATTACTAATTAATAAACTTATTCTTCAAGGATCATCAATACCTCATCAAACATTTCATTTACCCATTCTGCATACATTTTTTCAGATGGATGAAGTTTGTCGGGTGCAAGATATGTTAGGTCATTTTTGGCTTTTTGCGAAATTGGGGTTATATCTACATATTTCACTCCCATTTCCATGGCAATCCTCCTATTTATGGCATTATAATCAGCTATGGCTTTCGCCGTAACCTGAGATCCACCACTGAATGGTGTTACACTATAGTCAGGGATTGACAGTATGATTACTTTCTTTTTACTACCTGCAAAAGCAATAGCTTTTTCCAAAACTGCTGTGAATCTTGCTGGATATTCATTAATATTGTACCCACGATACTGATCATTTACCCCGACTAGTAGACTCACTATGTTATAGCTGTCATTAATGATGTTTGATTTTTCTATATTACTGAGTAGATCGGCGCAAGTCCACCCAGTTTTTGCAATAACTTTAGGTTCGTTTTCAAAAATATATCCTTGTCCTACTAATTTTGTTCTTAATAGCATAGGAAAAGATGAAGCTGTTGGCACGTCTTCTCCGATGGTATAACTATCTCCTAATGCTAGATAATTAACTATTTTAGGAGTAGGAGTTATGTTTTCTTCATTTACCACTGCCAATTTGTGCGTACACGAAGTGATGGCTGAAATAATAATGAAGGCAATAATTACTATTTGCTTTTGCATAATATATATTTTATAGTAGAACAACAAGTAGAAGGAAAAGTTAAAAATCTTATTTGGCACTATTAATTTTTAATAGTTTTTCCTTTTGGTCATAATCTGGCATAATATTGCTCAATATTTTCCAGAATCGATCAGAATGAATCTTCTCTCATGACCAATTACCTGAGAAATTTACGAATTGGAATTTTTTTATTGCAATATTAAAAAAGCTATCATCGTTTCAATTAGAAATATATATCAATATGAAGTCAAAATTAATACTAATGCTTTTGTTCTTGGCATCTTGTTCTCAAAAATCCGAACTTAAAATTGCTGTTGAAATGCTAGAACCAATGATCAAAAAGCCTTTTAAGAACTTAGACGTTGAATTTCAGAAATATTCCATAAATGCAGAGAAGGGAGATAAAGTTACTGCCTTATCAGGATCATACATTGAATTTCCACCGAACGCTTTTGTAGATAAAAATGGGGAATTAGTCAAAGGAATGGTTGAAATCTCCTTCCGCGAGTTTCAAAATTCTCTAGATTTATTTATTTCTGGTATCCCTATGCATTATGACACTTTGGGTTCTGTTTATACATTTGAATCTGCTGCAATGTGTGAAATCAATGCAACTCAGGACAAAATAAACCTATTTGTTAATCCTAATGCTGCACCTGTTGTCCATTTAATTACAAAAAATGATGACACCAAACACAATTTATACTATCTAGATTCAGTCCAAAAAAAGTGGATACCAAAGGGAAAAGACAAAATTGAAAAAGAAAACCTAAAAGAAACTGCATCAGAGACAAATAAATCATTAAAAAAAACAAATACTAATGATGGAGTTATCGAAATAGTGAAGCCTATGAAAGCAAATCCTGAAAGACCAATAATATCTGTAACTATCCCTTATGTTGATTTTGTACCCGAACTTCAAATTTTTAAAAATACAAAATTCGAAGTTGATCTTAGTGAGTCAAACTATGACCCAAAAGATGGAGATATCGAGTGGGATAAAGTAAAGCTTGAAGAAACAAACATCAAAGGCATATATAACCTTATATTTTCGTCAGGAAAACGGAAAATTTCCTATAGAGTAAAACCAGTGTATGAAGGAGAAGACTATGACAATGCTTACAAAATTTATAAAGATAAAATGGTAGAAATAGAAGCAAAAGAACAATTGAAAACAAGACCGCAAGCATTTACACCTTATAATCAACATGTAAAAACATTCAGAATGTTTAACATCCTGAAATTTGGATTTTATAATTGTGATAAGATTATTCAAGATGAAATGATGGAAGTGGTAGCGCATTTCGTTGACCAAAAAAATAATAAATTAGATTTTTATGAGATTAATTTGGTAGACGTTGATAGGAGTGCAATTTTTTGGTTTAATCCGAAAAGTGTTAAAATTAACCAATCCCAAAAGCAGGCTATTATTGTGGTTAAGGGGGACACTACATACTATGTTACACCTACTGAAATTGGAAATAGTCAAATTGATGAAGTTAAAAAATCTGTTACATTTAAGATGAAACATCATATTGGGGAAATTGAATCTCCAGACAAACTTAAAGATCTCTTAGAGATTTAAATCATGAGGAATGAAGTAATGATTAAAAATCGTATTTGGCACTATTAATTTTCAATAGTTTTTCTTTTTGAACGTAATCGGGCATAATATCGCTCACTATTTTCCAGAATCGATCAGAATGATTCATCTCCACTAGATGTGCTAATTCATGGATTACTACATAGTCTATAACATCATCAGGCGCAAAAAATAATCTAACTGAAAAATTAAGATTTTTGCCTGTAGAACAGCTTCCCCAGTTGGATTTATTATACTTTAAGCGAACACTGTTGATAGGTTTATGGAAATAAAGGTTGTTGTAGTGATTGACTCTTTCTGTTATTTTGGGTAAAAAATATTTTTGAGCAAACTTAATTAGTAAGTTTTTAATAAGTTTTTGTGCATCATAGTTTTCCGAATCTGGAATATCTATTTTTAAAACTCCTTCTTTTTGAAGCTTTATTGAACCAGTTTCTTTATTTGACTTTATGATTTCCATAAAAAACCTTTGTCCACCGATTGAAAATATATCACCGTCTGCATATATTTTTTGATTAGTATATCTATTAAGGATTTCTGGTTTAGATATTTTTAATTGATGCAGCCAGTTACTAGCCCATTCTATATGTTTGTCAATATTGGTTTTAAAAAGGATTGCTTTAGGTATTCGCAATATGACATGCGAGCCACCCAAAGCAACCCTTGCACTTGCCCTCCTTTCTTCTACAATTCTAATTGGGACTTTTATTCCATCAATATTAATATAGTAAAGGTTATTAGCCATTTACTTTTTCAAATTCTTGCATCACAGATACTAGTTGGTTTATACCTTCTATCGACATTGCATTATATATAGATGCTCTGAATCCGCCGACGGATCTATGTCCTTCTAATCCTACACATCCTGCTTCTTTACATTTTGTCAAGAAATCTTTTTCAAGATCTTTGTTATGTAATAGAAAGCAAATATTCATATTGGATCTGTCATCTGCATTTGTTGGTGTATAAAAAAGACTATTCCTTTCTATCTCATTATATAAGGTGTTTGCTTTTTCTTCATTTAATTTTTGAATACCAGACACACCACCATTCTTTTTAATCCATCTTAATGTCAACATAGAAACATATACGGAGAAAACAGGTGGTGTATTATACATGGAACCAGCTTCGATATGATTTTCATACTTGGCCATAGCTGGAATTTCTCTAGTGACTGTACCTAGTGCTGATTTCCTTACGATAACCAATGTAGTTCCAGCTGGACCCATGTTTTTTTGTGCTCCAGCGTAGATTAGATCAAACTTATTAATATCTATCTCTCTACTGAAAATATCAGAAGACATATCACACACGATAGGTACTGAAGTTTCAGGAAATGATTTATACTGCGTACCATAAATGGTATTATTACTAGTAAGGTGTAAATACTTATAATCAGTATTAATATCGTAGTCTTTTGGAATATATGAGTAGTTTTGATCTTTTGATGAAGCTAAGACATCAATTGTTCCATATATTTTTCCATCTTTGATGGCTTTTGATGCCCAAGTGCCAGTATCTACGTATGCAGCCTTTTCTTGATCGTTAAGTAAATTCATAGGTGCTATATAGAACTGAGAACTTGCCCCACCCGATAAAAACAACACTTCGTGATCATCGCCTACATTCAGCAATTCCTTCACAAGAGCCACAGCTTCATCCATTACTGCGATGAACTCCTTAGTTCTATGTGAGATCTCAAGAAGAGAGAATCCCATTCCATTAAAATCCAAAACTGCCTGAGCTGCTTCTTCTATAACTTCTCTAGGTAGGATAGCAGGACCTGCGTAAAAATTGTACTTCATTGTTATTATTTTATATGATGATACAAAGGTCATAAAATTTGATGACTTCATATAAGAATGTTAGTAAAAATAATATCAAAGTACATTGTTAATAATTAGCCTGAATAAATAATGTCGGTATGTGTTTATAGATAGAATAATGATATAAAAGGGTCATTTAACTAGATTTGTCAAATTTACTAATATTTTGTTGCTAAGGCTTTTGGTTTAATTGAAAACGGTTTCTATATTATATAATATACTTTTTCAGAATAATATTTCGATAATTTTGATTAATGTTTTTGAAGCTTATAAAGGACAGAGAATTATTTTACATCATGAATGAAAGTTATTATAATTTCTAAATCTGTTATTAGGTCGATAACCATGGACTTACATATATGATAAATAATATGTGTTTTATTTTTGAAAATAGTTGATAAAATGTTTGTGGGTATGAATTGATTTATCTTACCTTTGCGTCCCCTTAACGAAGGAAAGTGATTAGGAATGTGATTGATAAT
>DAOLFJ010000092.1:0-15064 GCA_035326365.1 Saprospiraceae bacterium
CAGAATCTTTCATTCACGAAGACGTATCAGGAGAAGTTTCCATTACGATAGCTCCTAAACAAGCCATTTTGGTCGTCGTAACGCCAACAAACGGAACGATTACTTATGATAAAAATAAAATGTTGGTCAATGATGTAGTCGTTGATTATAACCAAAGTAAAAATGGATATACGTATGCTCCAAGGATAAAAGCCTTAGAACCAGTATCTTATATTATAGAGAAAGGTAGCAATACCACTGTTTTTTGTACAGCAGAAGATAAAGATTCAGATGATTTGACCTATACTTGGTCTTCAGATAATGGCATTATTACAGGAAATGGCGAAGATGTCCAATTGACTGCACCACAAAATGTAGGTAAAACGGAAGTAAAAGTTTTAGTCACAGATCCTGAAGGAAATGTAGATAGTTTGTCCATCAATATAGAAATCGTGGATATTATCAATCGTGCACCTATTATTGAAAGCCTTATGGCGAATAATAATGTACCTACTTCGAGTGCAACTATCTCATTAGTTTGTGATGCATCAGATCCAAATGATGATCCAATCACTTATGTTTGGTCGGCTGCTCAAGGAATTATTTCTGGTCAAGGCGCACAAGTGGAATGGACTGCTCCACAAAATGAAGGTGTATATGAGATAAAAGTGACTGTAGCCGATCCACAAGGATTAAGTGCTGAAAAAACGATCGCTATTTTGGTTAAAAACTTTGATGGTGATGGACAAATCATCGCTTGGTATCCTTTTACAGGAAATGCTGATGACATCAGTGGAAATAATCATCATGGCACCAATAAAGGTGGACTTTTGACAGCTGATTTTGATGGAAAACCGAATAATGCTTACTTTTTTAATGGAGGTACACAGCATATAGAAGTAGCAAGCACAACAAAATTGAATGTCACAGAAGCAATTTCTGTCAGCCTTTGGTGCAAACCCAGTTTTGGGGAAGAAAAAGAGATATTTTTGGTCTCTCATGGTAGCTGGCAGAATCGATGGAAACTGTCGATCACACCTACGCGCAATGTGAGATGGACTGTCAATACCACCACAAGAATCGTAGATCTGGATGTCGCTACGCCATTGAAATCAGATAGTATTTATCACATAGTAGCTACATATGATGGCAAAACGATGCTTATCTATGTCAATGGTAAATTAAGTGCATTTGCACCACAATCTGGCAATATTAGGACGACAACTATTCCATTATTGATAGGTCAAATGTTGCCAACGGATGCGCAATATAATTTTAAAGGAGTGATGGATGATGTGAGGATTTATGATGATGCTTTGAGTCCAAATCAAGTATTGGCATTGTACGATCCTGAGACATCAAATATTTCAGAAGTAAGTATTGGGAATGATATTCAAATTTCACCGAATCCAGTAAATCAGTTTTTGACGATCAAAAGTTCAAATCAAAAACAATTTTCAGAAATAATCATCACAGATCTTTCGGGGAAAAATATTCAAACAGTGTATGATTGGAAAGGAGAAAATTCATTGGACGTAAGTCAGCTTGTTCAAGGTATTTATTTTCTCACTTTGAAGCAAGGAAGTATTTTAAAAAGTATTCAGTTCTTAAAAATATAGTCAATTTTATTAATCATTAAATCACAGGTTATGAAACGTCATGTACATTTATTGCTCTTGGTTTTTGCAAGCGTCTTCGGATTGCATGCTCAGTCGCCAGTAGCATCTTACACCTTTTCAGGAAATGCCAAAGATGGTACTTCCTTTTCCAATCATGCAGCTGTAAATGGGGCCACTTTAACTTCCGATAGATTTGGATGGGCTAACAGTGCATTTTCATTTGATGGTACCCAAGGAGCAATTACCGCACCGAATAGTAGTCAGATGAATTCTCCTACTACGACCATAAGTTTTTGGGTCAACGTAAGAAGTCTTCCTGCACAAGGAGAAGCATACATTTTGTCGCACGGTGGCTGGCAAGAAAGATGGAAAATATCTCTTCCTCCGCATGGCAAACCAGTATTTACAACACATGCAGCAACTTGTTGTAATGATATGGATTCTGGTGATGGTAACGAATTAAAAGTTGGCGAATGGCGTCATGTTGTAATGACACACGATGGCATTACAGACCGTATCTACATGAATGGTGTGCAAGTCAATGAAAAGGCATACGCTGGAAACTTAAATCAAACTAGTTTTCCCCTTGGTATTGGTTATAATCCGATAGACAAAGGCAATTACTTTGATGGTTTGCTAGATGAAGTGATGATATTTGACGTAGCACTTTCTGCTAGTGACATTAATGCCCTTTATGTAGCACAATCTACAGCACCAACGTTTAATGCTGGTTTAGTAGCTGCATACCATTTTGATGGTTTAGGCAAAGATGATTCTGAGTATAAGAATAGTGTAAATACGAGTACAGCAAGTTACACAACAGATAGATTCGGATATGGAAGTAGTGCAATCAAACTTGATGGTGAGACTTCAGAAGTATCTGCCAAAAATGCAGCACATTTGAATTCTGAAAGTACCACGATCAGTATGTGGGTAAAGGTTAATACGCTTCCTGCAAATGGAGAAGCATTTTTATTGTCTAATGGTGGATGGCAAGAAAGATTAAAAATATCACTTCCATCACATGGCAAACCCGTATTTACAACTAATCACTCAAATGGTATTTCTGACATGGATTCTGGTGAAGGTAATGATCTGAAACCTGGACAATGGACACACGTCACATTCATTCACGATGGTGCAAAAAACAAAATATATTTTAATGGCGCACTTGTAGCATCAAAAGATGTACTAGGTACATTGAATGGAACAACGAGACCACTTGGTATTGGCTACAATGCCATAGATGGTGGCAATTGGTTTAATGGTATAATAGATGATATCGAAATATACAATTATGCTTTGGATGATGCCGCTGTGGAAGCACTTTACACAGCACAATCTACTTTCCCTGGCAATGCGGATGATTTGGTAGCAGATTATGCATTGAATGCTAATGGAAGTGATCAATCACAATTTACAAATCATGCTATCTTGGGTGAAAATGCAAAGCCTGAACCGAATAGACATGGATGGGCAAATAATGCATTGTATGGTGCTGCACGTGCTGAAAACTCTATAGCTTTACAATCAGATTTTACGACGATTAGTTTTTGGGTAAAACCTACCACACTACCAGGGACAGGTGAAGTATATTTACTTTCTAATGGAGGATGGCAAGAAAGATGGAAGATATCACTTCCTAGCCATGGCAAACCAGTGTTCACAACACATGCAACTGCTTGTTGTAGTGACTTAGATTCTGGTGATGGTAATGCATTGCAAGCTGGTGTTTGGTCGCATGTAGCGATGGTTCACGATGGTACTTCAGACAAAATATATTTTAATGGAGAATTAGCTAATGAAAAAGCAGCTCCTGGCGCTCTAAACAAAACAAAGTTCCCATTAGGCATAGGTTATGATCCTATTGATAATGGAAGTTTATTTGATGGTGCCATTGATGATCTTCAAATTTATTCTAAAGCATTGAGTGCAGCAGAAATTGCAGCATTATATGATGGTCAAAAAGACGCACCAGTGGTTAATTCAGCCTTGGTAGCGGACTATTCTTTTGACAATACAAGAAATGACAAATCTGAATATCAGAACAATGCTTATGGTAATGCGGTAAGTACAAAAGATCGATTTGACAAAGCAAATAAGGCGGTGACTTTTGATGGAAATGTGTCTTATATAGAAGCTGCTAATTCTCCTCAACTTAATACAGATTTTACGTCTATCAGCTTTTGGGTAAATGTAAGATCACTTCCTGCTTCGGGTGAAAAATTCATCCTTTCACATGGTGGCTGGCAAGAAAGATGGAAAATATCTCTTCCATCACATGGCAAACCAGTATTCACGACACATGCAGCTACATGTTGTAATGACATGGATTCAGGTGACGGAAATGCTCTGCCTGTAGGCGAATGGAAGCATGTAGTAATGACACATGATGGCACCACAGATAGAATTTACTTTGATGGCGTACAAGTAAATGAAAAAGCTTATGCTGGAGCATTAAGTCAAACTGGCCATCCTTTTGGAATAGGTTATGACCCAATAGATAAAGGAAATTATTTTGATGGCTCATTAGATGAAGTACAGATTTACAATAGAGCATTGACAGCACAGGAAGTTCTTGATCTGTACAATGAGCAATCCACACCACCACAAGATGGAGATACTGAAAGTCCTGATGCGCCTTTAAATTTGAGTGCGGAAGTAGCATTTACAAATGTGACTTTATCATGGGATTTTGCTGAAGATAATGTTGGCGTGACAGGTTACAATGTTTATCAAGACGGTGCTTTGATAGGAACTGTTGAAGCACTTTCGGTTACTATCACAGAATTGGCATCATTGACTGACTATGTTTTTGGCGTATCTGCGATTGATGCTGCTGGTAATGAATCTTTGATTACAACGCTTAAAGTGACATCAGGTCAAGAAGAAACGCCAGATGTGACTCCGCCAACTGCTCCTGGCAATTTGCGTGGAAATGTAGGTGCAAATTCTGTACTTTTGGCTTGGGATGCTTCCACTGATGATAGAAAATTGTCTGGGTATGTAGTCTTAGTAGATGGTGTATTTTATGATTCACTTTCCGATGTTGCGGTATCAGTTTTAGTAACAGATTTAGACACAGAGACAGCTTACACTTTTGAAGTGTATGCGTATGACTTATCTGGCAATAATTCAGAAATATCTGAAGTCACGTTAAGCACGACAAAACCATTAGAGACAAGTGAGCCAGGATTAGTAGCTCATTATCCTTTTGAAGGAAATGCAAATGATGCGACACCTTACAATAATCACGGGGCAATAGGCGGAAATCCAGTTTTTGAGCCATCTACACATCCTTTAGGTGCGGGCAAACAAAACATCAAATTTGATGGAGATAGAGATTCCGTGTTGGTACAAAATGCAGTTCATTTGATATCTGATTATACTACCGTCAGCTTCTGGATTAGAGTGGATGGACAAAATCCAAATATTGCCGAGGCATACATTATGGACTTCGGTCATTGGGATCAAAGATGGAAAATATCTTTACCACAACACCTTAGAATCGTTTGGACAACCAATGGTAATAACCTTCAGTTCCCTAACTTTATTTCTGATATGGATAGTAAAGATGGAAATGAAATGGTCATTGGATTCTGGTGGCATGTGACTATGGTACACGATGGTGCAAGAAATATCATTTATGTCAATGGTGAAGAAACCAATAGCGTACCAGTTGCAACTAAACTGAATAGTACTTCAAGACCACTTTGTATGGGCAATAATCCAATAGAAGGTGGTCAATATTTCCAAGGCGCGTTGGATGATGTTAAGATTTATAACAAAGCATTGACCGCATCTGAAATTGCAAAATTATTCAATACAGGTACTTCTGGAATAGAAGACTTTGCTGTAGCTAAATATGGAAACATAAAAGTAACTCCAAATCCAGTTTCTGATGTATTGAATATCGACCACAAATTTGGTTCGACAGATAATGTGCAAATCAGAATTTTGGATAATATGGGCAGACAATATGATGGATTTGTACCTTCAAAAGGTGCCATTCAATCAGGACAAATCAGTGTGAATACCAACGATTATGCTCCAGGATTATACTTTGTCAACTTCATAGTAGATGGTAAAAATATAGGTTCAGTTAAATTTAGCAAAATCTAAAGAACAAAAGGTAGTTAATGTGTCGAGCGTGAGGGAGGAAGTAAATGGCTTCTGCCTTCCGCTCTTTTTTAAGAGTATGTTTAACAATGTAAGCATACCAATAATCATTAGCAAACAGCTTAAATTTACAACAATGAGCAAAAGATTTGACGAAAATCCTATCATTCTCACAAGTGATATCAGACCAAGCATGGAAGGTATGAAGGTGGAATGTGTCCTAAATCCTGGTGTTTTTACTTTTGAAAACAAAACTTGGTTGTTGCTAAGAGTGGCAGAACGTCCACACCAAAAAGAAGGTTTTGTTTCATTTCCAATACTTGATGAACATGGTAATATGGAAATTAAAACTTTTGCATTAAACGATCCTGACCTAGATCTATCTGATGCTAGAATGGTGACTTATAAAGGCAAAATGTATCTTTCTACCTTGTCTCATTTGAGATTAGTTTGTAGCGATGATGGAAGGAATTTTTATGAACCGAAACACATTCCTTCTGAGATATTTGGACAAGGAGCACTTGAAACTTATGGCATCGAGGATTGCCGTGTTAGTTTTATAGATAACGAATATTGTCTTACCTTTACCCAAGTTTCAGAAAATGGGGTAGGTGTAGGCTTGATGCGGACAAAAGATTGGGTCCATTTTGAAAGAGAAGGTATGATATTGCCCCCACATAATAAAGATTGTGCTCTATTTGAAGAGAAAATAGATGGCAAGTATTATTGTCTGCACAGACCATCTGGTAAAGATCTAGGTGGTAATTTTATTTGGCAAGCATCTTCGTATGATATGTTGCATTGGGGCGGACACAAATGTGTGATGAAAACCAGACCAGGTATGTGGGATTGCGCTAGAATAGGAGCAGGTGCAGCACCTATTAAAACGGAAGCAGGTTGGTTGGAAATATATCATGGTGCGGATTTCAACAATCGATATTGTCTTGGTGCAGTACTTTTTGATATTAATGATCCATCCATTGTTTTAGCAAGATCTATCGAACCCATCTTTGAGCCAATACAGACTTATGAAACCAATGGTTTTTTTGGCAATGTTGTGTTTACCAATGGACATTTGGTAGAAGGAGATAATATCCACATGTATTATGGTGCATCAGATGAGGTGATCTGTGGCGCTACACTTTCGATTTCTGAAATATTAGCCACATTAAATATCTTAGTAGCATGATAGCTGAATTTAAGTTTTTCAATTCGCATCCCAAACCGATGCGAGTACTTTTATTGACAAATTTGATTTATGCGATGGTAATGCCTATCGTAGAGTTGTTTGTCGGTGCGTATATCATGCGAAATTCATCTGATTTGAGTTTGGTGGTGATATTCCAGTTGGCGGTGTATACAGGTATTCCATTGACTTTTTTAATCAATGGTTATTTGCTTAATGGTGTCAAAATAGCGTGGCTATATTCACTAGGGATGATACTGAGTGGCATCTCGATGTTTGCCATGATGTCATTGGATGAATTGAGTACATCGGGTATATTTTTTGCAGGCTTGATTATGGGGCTGTCATATGGTTTCTTTTGGGCCAACCGTGATTTTTTAGCATTAAATACCACCGTTGACAGCAATCGAAATTATTATTACGGAATAGAAACATTTTTTTATACCATCGCAGGCATTGTCATACCATTCGGTGCAGGTGCTTTTATAGCGGCCACCGACAAAAATAATTGGTTTGCAGGCAATGTCAATGTGGCTTATCATTATCTCACCATTTTTGTATTGATACTTTCTGTAGGAGCTTCTATATTAGTCCATCAAGGTAATTTTCAGAACCCTAAAAGAGCGCAATTTCTGTTTTTTAAATTTGACAGTCTTTGGAATCAAATGCTCAAACTAGCCGCTCTGAAAGGTGTAGCACAAGGATACATCGTTACTGCTCCTACCATGTTGATTTTGAGTCTTGTAGGCAAGGAAGGCGCACTTGGATTGATACAATCATTAGCGGCATTTTTCTCAGCCATTTTATTATACATTTTGGGTAGAGTGAGCAAACCCGAACATCGATTGATGATTTATTTCATTGGTTGTATATTGTTTGTCATTGGCGCAGCATTTAATGCATTGTTGTATTCTTCTCTAGGCGTAATTTTATTTATCCTTTGTTTAGTTTTTGCAAGACCGTTATTAGATATCGCCTATTTTCCGATACAACTCAAAGTCATTGACATAGTTGCAGAAAAAGAAGGAAGAAATGAGTTTTCTTACATTCTAAATCATGAGTTTGGCTTGTATGTAGGCCGTCTTTTTGGCTGTGGATTGTTCATACTTTTGGCAAGATATGTTAGTGAATATGTGGCCTTGAGATACGCACTTCTTTTTATTGCCGTGATACATTTAGGTGGTGCGTTTATGGCTCAGAATATTTCCAGAAGGATAAAAATTTAATGAGTGATTTTTTGAATGTGTAAATGAGTGAATATGGCACTGAGCGTCTTCGCAATCTTGGAATAGATAAAGCGTCAAGTTTTAGAATAGTTTAATTTTTAAAATAACATCATGACACCGATTAAATTTATATATACGGTTTTTGTTTTTACCTTTGTTTTGTCTTCATGTCAGGTCAAAGAAATATTGCCTTCAGGGGCGACACCTATCAATCAAATTAGTCTTGCAAGAGTGGAAAAAATGCCCTTCCACCCAAAACCTTATAAATATAGAGATTGGAAAAAAACGGCCATTGATTTTGATAAATATATCTTTGATTTTGATCAAAAAGGAAAAAACTTGCCTTTCGTATGGTTGGATGGGATGAAACGCAATTTTCCTGATACTACTTTCGGAATTTATACTGCATTAGGAGATATAAGAATGGGCGCAGCTGTCAATAATGGTGAAAACCATGAAGCGCTTGGCGCATTGGGTGCAGTACTCGGAGCAACGATGGTAGGCATCGACAAAAGTGATCAGAAAGGAAGGAATTTTGTCCGTATGCTACGCAATTATTTTGCCAAGGACAATGGTTGGAATGTCATCCAAAATTTTACAAATAAAGGCGCGCATATCGGTGGTGGCTATTGTAATGATTTTTGGTATGAAATACATAATAATGTGCTATTTTATGCTGTAGCTGATAAGTATAAAGACGAAGCCGATTTAGATGAAATATTATATCAAATTGCCGAACAATTTTATAAGTCAGATTCCGTAATGGGCAATAGTTACAGCTATTCGTACTTCGATTTTAAAGAAATGAAAGGCCATGTCAACCACATTCCTACGCAAGAAGATGTGGCAGGTGGTTATGCTTTTATTTTATATAGTGCATATCAGAAATTTGGCGACAAAAAGTATTTAAAAGCTGCGCAAAACGCACTAAATGTTTTGTACAACCAAAAAGAAAATAGATATTATGAAGCTATGATGCCAATAGCGGCTCACATCGGTGCAAGGATGAATGCAGAATTAGGTACTAATTATGACATCAGCAGATATCTCAATTGGACCTTTGATGGTGATGCAGTAGGTCGTGAAGGATGGGGCGTACTGGTAGATAATTGGAATGGATATGATGTCAGTGGATTGGGTGGTAGTACCGTTCACAATGGTGGATATGGTTTTTTGATGAATACTTTTGACCTAATGTTGCCACTTTCTGTATTGGTCAGATATGACCAGCGATATAGTAATGCTGTAGGCAAATGGGCGCTCAATGCATCGAATGCTGCACGGTTTTGTTATCCATATGAAATGCCTGATTCTCTACAAGCGATACCCGAACACAAAGCTATTACCAAAGATGTGATAGCCTATGAAGGTGTAATCAAAGAATCGATTTATCCTGAGTTTAAAGGAATCACGCCTTTTGCCCAAGGTGATGGACCACTATGGTATCCCAATATGCCGAAGGAAACCATGTTTTCTGTCTATGGCAGTGGTCACGTTGGATTTTTTGGTGGCATCATCCAAGCTACAAATGTTCCAGAAATCTTACAAATCGACTGCACAGAAGCCGATTTTTTTGCTAGTCAAAACAGTTTTGATACCTACTTATACTTTAATCCTTATGATGAAAGTAAAAAAGTAAACATTGATCTTGGCAAAAACACCTATCATTTGTATGACTTAAATACCAAACAAATAGTAGCAAAAAATGCAACAGGAATTACTAGTTTCACCATACCTGCTCAATCATCTAATGTCTTGGTGCTCGTCCTAAGCGATAAAGAATTAACGAACAAGGATGGAAAATTATATGCAGGAGATGTCGTGGTGGATTATTGGTTTGGGAAGTAAGTAACGCCCTTAAGTAGTAAAATATATAAATACAAAAAAGAGCCCCATCTTTACAATGCTCCTTTTTATATGCACAAAGTGAACAATGGATTTTAAACTAATCGTAAAGTTAATTATTTGCCTGAAAGCATAAGGATAACTAAACCGCTATGAACTTCAAGTCCATGGTGGTTTAGCTTTTCTTGATTAAATATGTGTTGTCCGGACATTATACAAACTATGCAAATACGTGGTATAAATGTGAGAATCCATTGATCTTGGTGCAATTTTGCCACGTAGTATGCAAAAAACGTGCGTCTACCTATGGCATAGACAAAATCAAATTAAATGGGCACTACCTGAAAAGTTACAAATATTTACGATGAAAAAGATTGGTCATTTAAAAAATGTTCATACATTTGCTTTAGAAAATGAAATTAAATGAAAACGAAAATAATTCTTTTATTGCTATCTATGTTAGCTTCCTTCTCTTTTGTGGCACAATCAAAAACAAGATTAGGTATTAAGTTTAATGGCGGTGCTTATGGCGTTAACAATACTGATGAAAATCAAGATCTAGGCAACTTTTTTTCTATCGGATTAACTTCCCAATCATTTCTTGGCAGTGAGGAGAAAATATCATTTGGAGTAGACTTTCTATATAATCATACGGCTTTTTCTACTAAAATGGTACCATATTCAGCTTTTAAACCAATTGGCTCCTATTCCATGAAGAATGTTTTAGTTCCTATCAAATTAAATTATCATTTCAAAAAAGCAACTTTTACGGCAGGATTTATAAATTCTATCATCTTGGAAGCAAAATATCAAAATGATGATGTTGAGTTAAAAGATGGTGATTTATATCAATTTGGTAACGAAGAAGTAAAGTTAGCTTATTTGGATAAAAAATATGACCTTCAGGCACTATTGGGTGCAAGTTTTACAATTAGTAATAAATTTAAAATAGGGGTAGAAACATCTTTTTATTTTTCTGAAAACGAGTTTAAACATAGGGTCAATCCCCAATATTTCTTTTATGGGAAGAATATGAACTTTTCATCCTTATCTTGGACATTTATGTATTTTCTAAATTAAACAACTGTTTAGTTAAAAGAAATTTGTCTGTTAAAAATTTTGAATTTTAAATCAAAGAAAATGTGTCAATGAAAATTATTTTTTTTGCAATTCAATTTACTTTAGGATAAATCATGCAATGAAATTTTAGATTTCAGCATATACTTACTTTTAGCTACCTTTGGCCGATCAAATCTAAGATTCATTGTTCATAAAGTTGCTCCAACTGTATCATAAAAAAGCATCTGATCCCATATTTGCTTTTCAATATTTTCTTGCTATTCGATTTGTAGTGAGTCTAATGGTTAGTATTATTATGGTAAAAAGTGCATTGCCAGCTGATCAACTTGGTTATTATGAAGTCATCATCTTTGTAGTGACATCGGTAAGCTTTTTTTGGTCGATAGGTATGAAAAATGCACTTCTTTCTTATTATCCGAGTATGTCTGAAGTTGACAAACCAGTTTTGTTAGCTACCGTTTTTTGGATTTTGACTGGATTTAGTTTAATTATAAGTATATTATTTTTAATATTTGAAGGATATTTGGTTCAACTGTTTACAAGTTTTGATTTTGTTCCTGCCATGGAATATGGCGCCTTGTATCTTTTTGTGTCAGTACCTTTAGTATTGATAGAAAATGTCCTTTATCTTCGTGGCGATGCTCGATCGTTAATGAAATATAGCCATTGGAGTCATGCAGCGATGTTGTTTTTTGTTGGATTTGCGGCCATTTGGTCAGCTGAATTGACTTCGTTTTTTATAGCTATGATTTTGTGGTCGTTTATTAGATGGGTGTACTTTTTAGTATTTGTATTCCATGGTCAATACCGACTTTGGAGTCGAAAATTGGCAATAGTATTTATTGTCTTTTCATTACCCATCATATTTAATGTCTTTTTAGGAAGTGTGATGGATATGATCGATGGGCTATTTGTGATGCATTATTTTGATGAAGCTTTTTTTCCCATTTTTCGGTACGGCGCCAGAGAGATGCCTTTTTCTTCTTTATTATTCAGTTCTCTTTCGGCTGCCATGATTCCTTTATTAATAAAAGATGGTATGTCAAGTAGTGATGTAAAAGTCAGAGTTACACGGCTTATGCATTTTGTATTTCCAGTGGCTATTTTATTGATGTTGCTGAGTCCTTTTATTTTCCCTATGGTCTACAATACTGATTTTAAACAATCTGCCTTTATTTTTAATATATATTTATTGATTTTAACCAGTAGGGTTTTACTTCCACAAGCGTATAATTTTGCACTTCATCAACATAAAGTAATCGTTTGGACTTCGATTTTAGAAATCATTGTCAATGTTTTGCTATCTTTTTGGTGGGTACAATATTGGGGCGTTTACGGGCTTGCCATGGCAACTGTGGTAGCTTATTTTATTCAGAAAATACTTTTAGTTCTATATAATTCACAAATTAATCATATACCATTACGACAGTATTTACCCATAAAGTTGTATGTAATATATGTTTTAGTTATGGTGGTGGCTTTCTTAATTTCTAATTTTATTTACCAATGACATTCCGAGAAGCTTATACAAAGTTAGCTGCCGATTTAGGTCAAATCTACGATGATCGCGAAGGATCAATTATTGCTAGATATCTTTTAGAAGATGTTTTTGGCGTATCTTTTTGGTCAGAAGAATTGCTTCATGAAGGGCAAATTGATCAACTTACTACAATGACAGAAAGACTTAAGACACATGAACCTTGGCAATATGTAGGTGGAATGGCGGACTTCTTTGGATTAAAATTTAAGGTGACCAAAGATGTCTTAATACCACGTCCCGAGACTGAAGAACTAGTACATTATGCATTGCCTATTTTCAAAAAGGAAGGCATGAGAAGCATCCTAGACATAGGGACAGGTTCGGGTATTATACCTATCACGATGTCCTTAAAATTAAATATTGAAAATACATACGCAATCGACATCAGTAAAGAAGCACTACATATTGCTTCCGAAAATAACATATTACACCAAACAAATGTAAACTTCATACAATTAGATTTTTTAGACAAGACTTCTTGGTCATCATTGCCCAAAGTAGATATGGTCATTTCTAATCCACCATACATTACAGATAGCGAAAAAAGCCTAATGCATCCTAATGTACTTGATTACGAACCACATGTGGCGTTATTTGTAAATCAAGATGCGATGGAATTTTACCAAGCAATAGCAGAATTTACACTAGGATATCAAGCTTCAGGTTGTGTGGTGTTAATGGAAATCAATGAAAATTTTGGAAAGGAAGTTGTCGATATTTTTTCAGAAGGTCATTTTTGTGATGTAACTTTGATTAAAGACTTACAAGGAAAAGATAGGATAGTAATGGCTAGAAAAAAGTGAATATCTATTAGGGAAGTATATCATTTGTCCTAGAAAAATTAACTTTAATCTAAAAATAATGATTTTTCATAATCAAATTTTGATTTCAAACGTTATCAGACATTGAAACAAATTATTTATTGGTGAAAAGCAATAAATATTATTAAAAATTTAAAAAGGGGTTGATGAAGCATGTTGTTTTACTACTATTTTGTTTGCTGAGTAGTGCGTTATTTGCACAAAACAAATATACCATTAGTGGTTATGTCAAGGACAAAGCATCTGGAGAGACTTTAATCGGCGCTAATATCGTAAATTTAGACAATCCTTCCTTGGGTGCATCTACGAATAGTTATGGTTTTTATTCGCTTACAATGGTGGAAGGCACATACAGAATTGCTGTCACTTATTTAGGATTTGAAGATCAATTTTTTGAAATAAAACTTGATAAAAACACGAGTCTTAATGTGGATTTAGGTGAAGGTGTCATCATAGACGAAGTGGTTATTTCTGCTGAGAAGGATGATAGAAGAAAAAATGTCGAAAGTACTCAAATGGGAACAGTTGAGTTACCTGTGGAAAATATTAAAAAGTTGCCAGCTATATTTGGTGAAGTTGATATTCTAAAGGCCATTCAATTGTTGCCAGGTGTCTTGTCATCGGGTGAAGGTACTTCAGGGTTTTATGTTCGTGGTGGTGGACCTGATCAAAACCTTGTTCTCCTAGATGAGGCCGTTGTTTATAATTCTGGTCACATGTTGGGCTTTTTCTCTGTATTTAATGCAGATGCGATCAAAAACACCACACTTATCAAAGGTGGTATGCCAGCCAACTACGGAGGTAGACTTTCATCAGTGCTCGATATTCAGATGAAGGAAGGTAATAATAAAAAATTTGAAGTAGAAGGTGGCATTGGACTCATATCTTCTCGACTTACTGTCCAAGGGCCTGTCGTAAAAGACAAAAGCTCATTTATTATTTCTGGTAGACGTACTTATATTTTAGATCTTGCACAACCGGCATTAAAAGGTTCAGATTTTGAGGGTACCAATTATTACTTTTATGATTTGAATACCAAATGGAATTACAAGTTTTCTGATCGGAATAGATTATTTTTCAGTGGATATTTTGGGAATGATGTTTTAAAATTTAGACAACCAGGTAGAGATTTTACTTTTGATTTACCTTATGGAAATAAAACGGCAACTTTGAGATGGAATCACTTATTTAGCGAAAAGATGTTTATGAATGTTTCTGCCATCTACAATGATTACCAATTTAAATTTAATGGTGGACAAGAAGAATTTGTGTTTCAAGTTTTTTCTGGTATCAAAGATTGGAATCTTAAAGTGGATTTTGAAAATTATCCGAATACTAATCATGTTTTAAAATACGGTATCAATTATACATACCATACTTTAACGCCAAATACAGCAAGTGCATCCAATGGCGATGTAAATTTTAGCACTGAATTTTTACCTAAATATGCTAATGAAAGTGCCATTTATTTTCTTGATGACATGAAGTTATCTGAAAAGTGGGCTTTAAATTCTGGGCTTAGACTCAGCCTTTTCCAACAAGTAGGGCCATACACATCTAAAATAACTAATGAACAGTTTGGTACTTTCGAGACAGCTAAAGCTTATACGGGTTTTGAACCAAGGTTTGGACTCAATTATAAAGCAAAC
>DAOLFJ010000464.1:0-2942 GCA_035326365.1 Saprospiraceae bacterium
TTGGATTACGATGTATTATCTATAGATAAAACTAACTTAACCGAACTCGGCACGCATGTCGTTACCTTGACTGCTTCTAAAAATAATGGCCAGTCCAGCTCATGCGTTTGTAACGTAAATTTGGTAGATAAAGGGGCACCCATTGCTATTGGTAAACTCAGCATAGTAGTCGGGTTTACGGAGCAAAATTATTTCGATTTACTCCCATTTATGGTAGACAATGGATCTTATGACTATTGTTCAGCAGTAAGCCTATCAGTATCTCCTACTGTGATTGATTGTAATAGCCCTAATCCATTACCAGCTGTTCTGACAGTAACAGATGCTTCGGGAAATACTAATCAAGTGATCACAATGGTTAATATCGTCCAGAATAAAAATCGAATCAAAGAGATTGTTTGCAAAGGCGATATTACATTCGGAGTGCCACCCGTAGGAAATTTCGAAATTACGGCTGATAGTTTATTACAAGGTGGACCATATGCATGTCCATCATTTTACAGTGTTGTACTTAAGTATAACAACATAACACTGCCAGCACCATTCGTTGGACCTACTGACATCGGAAAAACTTTTGACTATACCGTCACCGATCCAGAAACTCAAAACATTTGTACAGGTACGATCACAATTGTTGGCTTGGATTGTGCAGGAGCTTTTAACGTTTGTGACACATCTAGTAGATGTACTTCAGAAGGCGATTGCAATTCAGGTCATACACTTTCAGATGATATCGAATGGCCGTGTGACATCACGGTAGCTGATGCTCCCTCTTATTTACTAACCGACCCTACACCACAAATTATTGCAGATTTTTTAAATATGCCATTAAGTGATGTAAAACCAATGTTGTTTAATGGCGTGAGTCAAAATAACAAATGTTTGGTAATCAGTGAAGAGATACAAACTGAAGTTGTACCCACTGAAAACAAAATCATATTTACATACTCATATAGCAATTATGCTGATACGAATAATATTGTCCACAGTTATCAACAAACGATAACATTAATTCCTACGACTAACCTAGCTTGTGAAGTCTGTGACTATCTACCGTGGAACACACCATTTGGGGCTTGTGCTTCAGGGCATACAGAAAATGATGCAGTAGAATGGCCTGCAGATATCACAGTGGATTTTACAGCGGTATCACCACATGATTTGAGTCAAAACCCCTTGGTCAATCCAAATGATGCATCCCCTATCCTTAATGTCTCATGCACTGATATATGGTCTAAAACGTATGAAGATGTCATTTCACAAATTATGCCCTCCGTATATTTAGTGAGTAGAGCATGGACCATCGTGAATAATACTACGAACCAAAGCTATTCCTATACTCAAGAAATTACCATAAATGCGCTTACTAATAATAATCGTCACGTCTGTTTTGCTACGCTAAAAGATGAGCCTATTTCAGAGGTAGTCATCATGGACAATATTGTATCGGGTGTAGAAGGCTGTAATTCTATTATATATAATGGGTCTACAGACAAAATAAAACCTTTCAGAAATGATACTGATTTTAATGCAGGTCTTGATATTGAAGATATTATCATGATGAAAGAATATGTATTTCAAGTAAGACCTTTGGACGAATTGGAGCAGGAAAATAGTGATATGAATAATGATGGCATTGTCAATAATCTAGACGTGAATATTATGAGTTCTTTGCTGAACAAAAACAGCAACTCTACTTCACACCATAGCAGCCCTTGGTGGTTTTTAGATGCCAATAAGTACTATTCCAAAAATGATATCTCTGATTTTGCAGATATTACTTCTCCTTTTGAAAATTATGAATTTATAGGTTTGAAGCTGGGAGATCTTAATAGCAGTTATCTTAAAAATGAAGTATTACCCATTGCAATCACTTTTACATTGAACGATCAACTTTTATATGAAGGTCAGGATTATGATGTGAAATTTTTTACTAAAGAACCAGCAAGATTCAAAGGATTCCAAATGGCAATTACTAAAAATGAAGCTTTTGAAATATTAAATGTAATCGGTGTCGATGTAAAAATACAAATGCTGGACCAAGGAGATCACTATTTATTGATTGGCATAGCAGAAGATTCTGATATTATTGGAAATGGTATCACAACAGATCCTACATTGTCAATTTTCAAAATCACAATTAAGGCCAAAAGCAATGTGGTATTACACGACATTCTTGATCTATCCACATATGGTAATCTATGGGTTGAAGGATATGGAAAACCAAACACCAATATCGCTCTCAATTACAATGGTTCTATTCCTGTGTCGGCATCAGATATCATTGATGCAGAGATAGCTATCTATCCCAACCCAACGACAGGCTTGATTTCGATAGTTGCTCCAGATAATACAGTAAATGAGGTTAAGATCATAAGTATGGATGGAAAACTTATATTCACATCATTAGATGTTTCATCACGGTCTATAGATATTTCGCATCTTCCGAATAGTATATATACATTAAATCTTTCATTGAATAACGGAAAAACCATGGTTAAAAAATTAATAAAATTGTAAGCACCTATTAATTTAGTAAAACCGTTGAAGGAGACCATCCATAATGTTGGTCTCCTTTTTTATGTTTGAATCAGGTTGCAAATAAGCTTACAATTCCAATAATGAAATCTTTGATTCTTCTGACAATTGTCCCTTTGTTAATTATGAATATAATGAAAGCGCCCATAAAAGTAGTATCGTTAATGTATGTCAAGCTTCTGCTATGGTAAGGTGCAATCTAGATTAGTCCTGAAGTATTTATTGACAAGAATCTCAAACGAGTAATACTGAACTCATCCACCGGATTATGCTAGTAAGTAAAGGTAAATAATTATAGAAAAACAACTTCAAAGAAGGTACCTTGACAGTTAGTGGAATAGTTCAATAAGAATTAGAATTATTATTTATTTTTAGAATGACTATAGAATACTTTAATATTATCC
>DAOLFJ010000093.1:0-15018 GCA_035326365.1 Saprospiraceae bacterium
GTTTTGATGATACCTGAAAACTCAGCAATCGTCTTTGGTCCAATATCGAGTCCCATCCATCCATCTGGGATATGGTAACTGTCCACTTCTTTGCTATCTGCATCAGGTGCAAATCTATCCGCAGCGATATTATCAGTTGGAAGATAGATGGCTGTATTACTTGCTTTGGCTTTATCCATAATTTTTAATGCAAGTTCCACATAATCTGGTTCGAATAGTGACGTACCTATCTTACCACCTAAAGCAGAAAGAAAAGTATACGCCATACCACCACCAATCAAGATGTTGTCCATACTATCTATCAATCTTTCAAGAAGTTGGATTTTATCAGAAACTTTTGCTCCACCAACTATTGCTGTTACTGGTTTTTCTGATCCATGGAGTAACTTTGTAGCATTCTCAACTTCTGCCGCCATCAAATATCCAAATCCTTTGTGATTGGTATCAAAATATCTTGCTATGGTAGCTGTAGAAGCATGTTCTCTGTGTGCCGTGCCAAAAGCATCATTGATGTAGATATCACCATGTTTACTTAGTTTTTCTGCAAACTCAGTATTTCCTTTTTCTTCTTCAGGGTAGAATCTAAGGTTTTCGAGCAACAACAATTCTCCTGGTTTCAGTCCAGCTGATTGACTGAATGCATCTGCTGAAATGCAATCATCAGCAAAATGAATGGTCACTCCTTCAAAATATTTTGAAAGGGTAGGGATAATGTGTTTTAATGAATATTTTTCTTCTGGACCACCTTTGGGTCTTCCTAAGTGACTCATTAGTACAACACTACCACCATCATGTAATATTTTTTTGATAGTAGCTTCTGCGCCAGCAATTCTAGTGTCATCGGTTACTTGAAATTCACCATCTAGTGGAACATTAAAGTCCACACGCATAACCACTTTTTTGTCTTTGAAATTGGTATTTTGAAAAGAAATCATATCCTTTTTTATTTAAGTTTTGTGAAGAATTTTATCGTTATGTTTTGATTAACACTCCAATATAAACAAGTATTATAAAAGCAAAAAAAAAGGGTGACTAGAAAAATCCAATCACCCTTTGATATCTATAATGTTACTTTATTAATCCTGCAAAATGATTTAGTGTACGTACCAATTGAGATACATAACTCATCTCATTGTCATACCAGCTCACTGTTTTTACAAGCTGTGCATCTCCATTTGCGATTACTTTGGTCTGTGTAGCATCAAATAAACTTCCATAAGTAGTACCTATGATGTCGCTGCTTACTATTTCGTCTTCATTGTATCCGAAACTTTCATTTGCAGCAGCTTTCATTGCGGCATTAACTTCGTCAGCTGTGACTTTAGCATTAAGAATGGTAAATAACTCAGTAAGTGATCCCGTTAATGTAGGAACTCTTTGTGCTCCACCATCTAATTTACCTTTTAAGCTTGGTAAAACTAGACCTATTGCTTTTGCAGCACCAGTACTATTTGGTACAATGTTTTGTGCAGCTGCTCTTGCTCTTCTAAGGTCACCTTTTGCATGTGGTGAATCTTGGGTATTTTGATCATTTGTATAAGCATGGATAGTTGTCATCAAACCACTCACGATACCATATTTTGTTTCTAGAACTTGAGCCATTGGTGCAAGACAATTTGTCGTACAACTAGCACAACTTATTACTGTTTCTGTACCGTCTAATATCTCATGGTTCACGTTGTAAACAACAGTTTTTAGATCGCCTGTAGCTGGTGCAGAGATAACAACTTTTTTAGCACCTGCTGTAATGTGCGCTTCTGCCTTTGCTTTATCTGTAAAAAATCCTGTACACTCAAGTACCACATCTACATCATGTGCTGCCCAAGGAATTTGAGAAGGATCTCTTTGAGCATAGACTTTGATTTCTTCGCCATTTACAAAAATACTATCTGGACCAGCTTTTACATCTTCTGTAAATCTACCTTGAGCCGTATCGTACTTTAAAAGGTGAGCCAATACTTCTGGACTGGTTAAGTCATTGATAGCAACAACATCTATTCCTTCCATGTTGTAAATCTGTCTGAATACTAGCTTTCCGATTCTTCCGAAACCATTGATAGCGATTCTTTTTTTTGCCATGATAATTTTGATTTTTAATTACTTAGTGTAAAGATAACAATAATAATGTTTTGAGAACAAAATTTTGCTTATGCTTGATATGAGTATTAACTACTTTTTAATTCAATAAGTTTAACCAATATAAACAAAACTAAATTTCGGTGCAAATATATTTCATTTTTTGGTGATAAAAATATTTTAACCCCGAAATTTGTTAAACTATGCTTGTATTTTCTGCAAAGATGATATCTATAAACTACTTCAGAAAAAGTATGATATCCTTTACATGATTTTATACATAGAACGTGAAAGTTTTATATTCCCTGAACCTTTTATCTTAAGCTTAATGTCAGATATAATAAACCCGAACGAAATAATTTATTAGTTAAAAGGATTCTGAAGTTCAGGATTATTGAAGAAAAGAGTATCTTCAAATGTATTAATAAAAGCTTTAAGTGCTTCTATATGGACAGGTTTTAGCTTGTTTTTATTTATATCGCCAATTAGAGCATCCTTGTTAGGAGAAGATTTGCCCCCAGAAAGGTAATGATCGAGCACTTGGTCAAAAGTATTGAATCTACCATCGTGCATGTATGGAGCTGAATATCTTATATTGCGAAGTGACGTTGCCCTGAACTTTCCATTGTCAGCTTTAGAACCGCTGATCTTCCCACGACCTAAATCAGGAAAACCTTCTAAGGTAGGAGATTCATTCAGTCCATTATTAAAAAAAGCGTCTGATGTCGCCAATGGCGTATTATGACAGTGAGCACACTCACCATCAGGAAGATCAGGATCGATATCAAAGTAAATACCATAACCCATCAATTCTTGATCGGTGTAAATTTCTAGATTTTGTTCTACTCTGTCAAATTTTGAATCTTTTGATATAATTATTCTTTCGAATTGAGCAATCGCTTTGGCAGCTAACTCTTTTGTGATTTGATCCCTGCTTGTTATACCGAATGCCTCTCTAAACATACGTGGATAACTTGGATGTTTTTTCAATTTTTCTACTACTTGAGGCCAAGTATGGTGTAACTCTATTGGGTCTTCTACAGGTAAAAGTGCTTGTTCTTCTAATGTTTTTGCCCTACCATCCCAGAATAGTCCAGACTGTACAAATCCTACATTAATCAAACTCATTGAACTCCTAGTACCAGCAATACCGTCAATGCCACGACTCACTGACTTACCATCTGCAAATGCCAATGATGGTAAATGACAAGATGCACAAGACATAGAGCTATCAGCGGATAAAATAGGGTCATAAAATAGGTGACGTCCTAGAGTGATACCTTGTTTCGTAAATGGATTGTCATTAGGAATATACATTTGAGGAAAATGTGGAGGCAAGTCCAATGTATAACTTTCGGGATTATATGGGAAGGAAATTAAATCATCACCTTGTTCATCAGGGCAATCATCATTACATGATATAACAATGAATGTAAGAACTATTAAAAGCGAAAATACCTTGAATGCCTTCATAATGATGTCTTTTATTAATTAACGATCAAAACCTTTTTAATGTTTTGTTTTAAAGCATTTTCTATGACGTTTGTGCTATCTTTTATATCGATGTTTTTAAACAATTCATCATAGTTAGCCTTTAGATTGAAGCTAGGTGCTACACCTTTGGTAGTTGTTACTGGCGTTTTGATGGTGTATGGCTCTGAAATGCCTAATCCCGTGACTTGAAAATTCCTAATGAGTGAATCTGCTGTTTCAATTCTGACCGTGAAATGGGCATATTCTCCAGTCGCATTTTTCAGTCTATTATTAGCTAACAAGACATGTGTACTAGGAAGACCTATAAAATCATTGGTCTGTATCTCATCCTTGAGGCCAAGATAAAAAGTGAGCGAATCATAGGTGCCATTATCTCTTAAACTTCCTATTTCGATAGAAGCATCCACAGACCTATATATTTTTATATCATCAGGAATGATCAGTGTACTGTCTTGATTTTTGATAGTTTCTAATACTACTTTTTTACCGGAATCTTTATTGAACAATTCAAAACCATGAACATAGTATCTTACATCAAGAATCCTGAATGTTTGGTTTAGATCATTGGTGTATATTGAATCAAAATTGTATACAGAATCTTTCACAAAATGCTGTATTTCCAACTTTAGTTTTGGGTAAGTGCAACAGTCCGGACATGCATCATCCGCTGAAACATCATAATTGGAAGCTAAAACATCCAAACATGCTTCTTTGCGTGTGTAACAAGACATCAAAAATGATATCAAAACTACGATAAATGTCTTTATGGCAATATTACCCATTTTGTTATAATTTAGCTTGGTTTTCTCATTTCATCATAGATCTTTTTAACGATCAATTTCACCTGTGCAGAAAAATCTTTTTCCATAATCCAATGGTAATAATTTGGTTCTATCTTAAACACATGAGAAACTAACTGCCCATTATATTTACCGAAATTAAAGACTACTCCACCTTTTGCATTAAGTTTGAGTCGCTGAGTGGAATCTAATGTCGATGGATCGTAAATGAAATCTGCGATAGCGCCAATATCATTTTTAATGGGTGCAGCTTGCACATTTCCATCTGGATCTGTGTAATCCACACCTTGATATTTTAATAATTGTCCTTTGAAAACTTCTACCGTAGCGCGAGCGTCTGCAAGAGCGTCATGTGCATCATCAAGATTACCATTACAATATAATTTGTATGCAGCTTTTAATGTGCGAGGCTCCATTTTGTAGAAAATCTTTTGAGCATCAATCAACCTTCTCTTGCTTATGTCAAAATCCAAACCAACTCTATGAAACTCTTCCATAATCATTGGGATATCAAATCTATCAGAATTATATCCACCAAGATCTGCATTTCCAATGAAATCATAAATTTGTTTGCCAACTTGCGCAAATGTCGGTTTGTTTTTTATCATTTCATTGCTGATACCATGTATGGCAAAGGCTTCTTCAGAAATCGGCACGCCAGGATTGATAAGCATAAACAATTCTTCAGGCTCATCTTTGTCTTTGGAGTATTTTATAAGGGCAATCTGTAAAATTCTGTCTTTGATAACATTGAGTCCTGTAGATTCTATATCAAAAAATACGATGTCTCGATCTAGGTTTAATTTTATGTCCATTTTGTTTTGCTTGTTATTATTTTTGTTCGTTATGAAGGTAATATTTTGAAAAACCTTCACTTATTTTAAATTCGAAAACGCCGTCACCTTCGTTGTCATATATAAAACAAGCTTCTATCCCTTTTAATTGTTCTACAAGTTCCAAAGATTTTTCTAAGCCCAATACCATAAAGGCTGTCGCATAAGCATCGGCTGAGATACAATCATCAGCAATAACTGTAGCACTCAGTATATCTGTAGGTTGGCTCATGCCCGTGTAAGGATTGATAATGTGGGCAAATTTCTGTCCTTTGGATTCATAGGCATTTCTATAATTTCCACTTGTGGCTAGAGATTTATTTGATATTAATAGGGGTAATTCTATTTCGGATTCAGCAGCACCTTCTGCAGGTTTGTTGATGCCTATGACCCATTCTTCTTTTTTATCATTCACACCAAGCGCTGTAATTTCGCCGCCAAGATTGATCATATAGTTTCGCAGTCCTTTTTTGTTGAAAAAATCTGCAATAACATCAACCGCGTATCCAGGAGAAAGAGAATTAAAATCCAACATGACTTCTCGGTTTGGTTTTTGCACACAAATCTTGCCTGACTCTTCTTTTGTCAATTGCATTGAATCAAAAACCATCAAAGCTAGTAATCTTTTGACTTCTACTGTATCTAATTTTTCAAGCTTCTTTTTTTCTTTGTACCCAAATCCGTAATAATTGACAAGTGGCGCAATAGACGGATCAAAAGCACCATTCGTTTTTTCATAAATCTCTTTTGACTTATTAAAAATTGGTTCAAAGTAAGGGTCTTTTTGTGGATCAAAGCAAAATAAACTATCCGCTTCATTAAAATGTGTCAAAGTACTACTATCTATATAAGCTGACATGGAGTAATTAAAATCCGCCAGTATAGAGTCGATAGAATTTTTCATGGCTTCAGGTTGGTCTGTCTGAATGGTGATGTGGTAGGTTGTACCCATTGTAGGTCCAGTCAGCTTGTAATAAGTTTGTTCTTTTTCTTTACATCCAATTAAAAAAACACTCAAAACGATGGTAAATACTGTAAAAAAAGACTTCATATCTGCTTTTAAAATTAAAATTTAGTGTGCATGTGCTTGAAATAATGGTTTCTCATGCTACTACAATCAAAACACATTAAATAGAGGTTTGGCTGTTTTGTTTAACCCTGAAATGGACATATTTTTATCAAATATAGTCTATGCATATAACAAAACCAGCTATTTCTTAACCAAGTCGCAAAGGTACAGTTAATTTTAGGAGTAAAAAAAGTTTACACATTAAGAAAATATGTCTTGTATGCAATTATTTAATGGGAAACTCTATTCAATAATAGTAACATCACCATATTTGCTTTCAGACTTTATTTCGTTGCAAAGTAAATAGCTGTAGTCAATTATAAAAACATAGACTCCTGTCTCTGTAGGTTTTGATTGAAAATATCCATCCCAACAACCACTTAATTCCTTCGTTTCAAATACTTTATTTCCCCATCTATCGAAGATTCTGACATAAATAGTTAAAACTTCTATGTCTTTGTGAAAGGTAGGTTTGAAGCAATTATTAATTCCCTTGCTTTGGCGAGAGAAAATATTTGGTGTATAAACCAAGTCTTGGATATTTTCTGATTGTATATCTAAATTCCAACTTTGGCTTCGACTTTCGCACTGATCTGAAATCGTAACGGAATAATTACCAGTTTGAGAAGCAATAAATTTTGCTGTTTGTGCTCCAGTATTCCATTCATAAGAGATGTTTCCAGCATTATTTGTGACAATGGGAATGATCTCTATCTGGTTGAAGTAGCAATCTTCGTCAAATGTGGGGAATGTGACTGCGATTTCTGGCAGCGTATCCACACTTACTTCTTTGGTATATTCGCAACCCAAACTATCTGTAATCGTAAAAATATAATTTCCATAAGTTAAGTTATTGATGATGGTGTCATTTGAAAAAAATAATCCATTAAATTCAAAATGAGCTTCTGTAATACCATTTATAATAATACTGCCAGATGGCTTGTCTATACATGAATTTTTCGTATCAAAAGTTAAGTCCGGCAGAATAGATGGCGCTATATCTATAACAAATGTCTCCGTCAAAGTACAACCAAAAGTATCTATTACCATGACTTGGTGTGGTCCTGTAGATAAATTTTCAAAGGTTTGATTTCCTTGGAATGGTGGTAAGTTGTCAATTTGATAATAGAATAATGGGTTGCTATCTTTGATAATTAATGTACCGAATGCATTGTTTTCACAAGATGGAATGCTAGTAAATTCAAAAGATGGACGCGGCAAACTATCAATAAATATTTCATCTTCTGTGATGCATCCAAATACATCTATAAGGGTCATCAAATATTTACCAAATGACAAACTATCCAAATCGTTAATAACGTTCCCCGTAGATGCTTCCCTCCAAATGATAGAATTAACTTGATTGTTATTACCCAGCGAGATCGATCCATTAGCGTTATCAAAACATGATGGCTTGGCTTTTATTGAATAAGACGGTGACGGGAATGTGTCAATATAAATGGAAGAAGTATCTAAGCATCCATGTTCATCTTCTATAAAGACTGAGTAACTTCCTGCTGCGAGATTAGACCAAAAATGGGTGGACGAATATATAGCAGCATCTTGGAATTTGTATGTTAATGATGTATTCGGACTAGTTATGTCAATAGTACCATTATTCATGTCTTTGCAAGTATTCTGAGTATTGACTTCAAATGTAATAGGTGGTAATTCATCAATTTGGAAGGGTAATTTCGTTACGCAGCCAACATTATTGACTACTTTGAGCTCATAGCTTCCGAGCGAGATGTTCGTTAACATAGAATCGTTTATTATAGTAGAATCATTCAGGAAATATTGAAATTGATTTGAAAAGTTTTGGATCGTCAATTGGCCAGATGCATGATCATCACAAGTGGCCTCTGTGTTAAATGTTAGATTCGGATTGGGCAATGTTTTGATACTAAGATATATTATAGAGTCGCAACCTGCAATATTTTTTACAGCAACTGTATCTAAACCTTGCGTTAAATACAGTTCATTCAGATATTGAATAGAATCACCTTCGCAAAATTGTAACTCAAGCGATGAAGACGAAGCAATACAGTTTATTTGAAGTCCAAAATCTATCACTTTTTCTTCGTTACAATTGCTAAAATACAGACTGCTATCAATAAAAGAAGCTTCAAACGATGAAATTAAAAATGGATCAAATCTCACTTCCAAATTGGGAATAAGAATGGTATCAAAGTGATAATAACCATTTGTATCTGTTTGGATAGATTGGATAAGATTATTGTTGCTCCACAGTCCTACTTTGACATTTGGCAAAAGACTATCGATTCCGACTTCATACGTATTGGTTTTGTTGATATCGACATAAGCGATTCCTGATAAATTGTGTGAGATAGGTTGGGCAGAGATGTCTAGAGTTTCGGAGACAGAAGTGCAGCCATCATCAGAGTCCGAACGGAGATAATAACTTCCCGATGATGTAATCTCTAGTGTAGTGTCTGAAGGTAGGATTTGCTTGATCAAGACATCATCTTTATACAAATAGACATCATTTTGGTTTTTGGTATTGATGCATAATTCTGTTGGGAAACAAAGGTCTAAACATCCTGTCATCCATACAGGTCTTGAAGGTGGTGATCCGAGTGTGATCTCATTACTTCTAGCAGAGCACCCATAGATATTTTTTACTTCTACTTCATAGCTCAATCGATCATTCGGTACAATTCTAAATTGTTCCATGACATATTTTGGATTGTTGCCTGACCATTTATAAAAAACATCATTTTGCGGATTGGTCACAAAGATTTCTGATACTTCTGAGATACAATTTCCAGTTCCATTTTTGTCTATAATTGGTGTATCTGGATATGGTCTCACGTTGATTACAAATGGTGATGTTGTAAATTGGCACACACCATTCAGGGAAACATCGATGGAGAATACGTGTCTGCCGACTGGGAGCGAATCAGAAGGAAGTTCCAAAGACCTTAAAGTAACATTATGAGGCTGCCAAGTATATGTAGCACCTGAAATAAATGGTGTTGTTCTTAAATTCACTGAATTGCCCACACAAATATCAATGCTATCTCTATATTCATCTAGTGCCATTTCTATCCTTCCTATGATGTTGGTGCTTGCGATCGTATTGTTTGATACTAAAAATGGATCGCTTACATCTTTGCATCCATTATTATCTGTGACAGTGACCCTATAATTTCCAGTTTCGGTTACTAAAATCGTGGATGTGGTCTCAGTTGTATTCCATATGTAATTTAGATTAGCTGGTAATGCTGTCAATGTAACTGTATCTGATGGACATTTTGGTAGTGTTAAATTTGAAGTTATAGATGCAATCAAAGTGTTTTTTATAACAGATACAGGAATTATTTTTTCTGAAACTTTGCATTGACCTAGATAGGTTTCTAACGTGATGACATAGTTTCCTTCTTTTGCATAAAGGTGTGACACTTGCTGTCCTTTTGCTTCATTCAAGATCAAACTGCCTGGTTCACCAAAATTCCACTTATATTTATATCTCGATTCACTTGATGTGGCAGTGCATTCGACGGATGCTTTTTCACAAATTGTAAATGATGTTTGAGTAATGACTTCTGGATAATCCGAAATGGTAATGATATCTTTTGTAGAGACTACACAGCCATTGTAAAATTCCACTTCTAAGCTAATTTCATAATTTCCGAATGCAGAAAAGGTATGACTAGGATTTTCTTCCGTCGATACATTTAATGGGCCAGTTGTCGGATCTCCAAAATCCCATTGGTAACTCCTTATGTATTCGTCATAATTTTGATTTGCAATTTCTTTAAATGTTTTGGTTAATAAGTCACACTGAGTATTGGTACGAATGGCAGCTTCTTCTGGTATAAAAACGGTTGTATAATAGCTTTCGCAAGTTTCCACAGTCAATCCACATCGTGTGCTAGTAATACAATAATCGCCAATAAGAGAGACATAATAAAGACCAGGATTGGTGAAGGTATATGAAATCTCATTTATATTATCAACGGTGTAAATGGACATACCATTATGAATGATACGCCAAGTAATATTTGTGCTTTGATAAGGAGGAAATATCCTAAATGTCTTTTCGTTACAACTATGATTAATTCTACCAACATTAAATGGTTCAACTCCTGCTACGGTGTCACAACAACTTCCTATCTCAATGTTATTGCTTAATTGACACCCATTTTCGTCACTAACTACAACACTATAATTCCCTGATGCATTAATTTGTATCAATGAATCTGTTTCAGGTAATAAAATATTATTTCGATACCAAGTATAAGATAATGAAGCGTTTTCGCTTGTAACAAATAATGTAGCAAGTGTCGTCGGCACACAAATGTTATCTGGTCCATCCAATCCTAGTTCAAAGCTAAAGGTAGGATGGTTAGATAATCCAAAAGTTTTTTCCGTTGTAACTGGACAAATTCCATTTCTATTTACGATTGCAGTATAAAGTCCAGAAGGTAACTCTACAAATCTATTATTAGAAACTATTTCATCATCTTCGTTTATGATATCGACACCATATGACGGTGGAATGTCAATAATTACCTTCGGTAAATAAGGGAAACAAGTATCTTGAGTTATAATTGGGAAATCAAAAATCGGGTTTAATACATGAATTGTTTTTGTAACTGAAGTTTGACAAAAATTACCTTGTAAAATAAAATCCCCTGCTCTCAGTGATTGGAGTTTGATGCCATTGCCATCGATATCTAAGACAACTGCTGCCGTATCAGGACTTATCGTCCAAGTGATACCATCCTTGTCAATATTATCAATAAAAAATTTTTGTTCTGCTCCGAAACACTTAGTATCTAAGCCGACAAGACCCAGATTGCGTCCTATCACTTTTGTGGTAGCAGTGGAAAAACAACCAGAGACGAGATTTTCTATCCTAGCTCTAACCGTGTGGATTACATTACTCTTCCATATATATGTTATGGATGGCTCATATCCCCAAGTAACTGTAGAAGAACCAGCATTTATTTCCCAGTAAACCACCTCGTTTGGACCAAGATTTGGCACTGTAAATGTGGCTTCATCACCTATGCATACGAATGATGGACCGATAATCTCTGATGGAGGCTCAGGTTGTTTATAAACAGTGATCTTTGTACTCGCTGATTTATTGCAATATAATTCATTTTTAGGGTATGCAGTTACAATATATTCACCAACTTGTTTTGCATCAAGATATAATATAAATCCAGAGTAAGTCATCACAGATTGGTCGGGAGAAATTACTACATAATCTAGATTTGTATTTTTATTGTTAAAGATAGCAAATTGGGTATTTTGACAGCTAGCATCGTCAATACTAAAGATGGAAATTTCAGGGAGAATTACCACAACTTTCTCTGCTTCACCAAGACAACCTAAAAAACAGTTTTCATATACTACTCTAATGGTAGCAGTCGGTCCATATTGTGATATAAATGTAATATCTACAAATGGCTGATTCATGCCTATGGGCTGATCATTGACATACCATTGATAATTCGTACCTTCATAAAAGGTCGTCTTGAAAGTCGATGTATTATCTAGACAAACCGTATCTTTTCCAGATATTGTGCCATTTAAGTCGAGAATTGGAATAGAAACTGATGTCTCAGATTTACAGGCATTTGTGATGCAATCTGTTGACAAAGTCAAAGTTCCAACATCTCCATTTTGCCAAAGCACTTTGGTATAAGCATCTTTGGGTTCACCACCAGCTATTACAGTTCCATGTGGACTTACTTCCCATTGGTAATTGTCGCAAACTGTAGGCGTTGTATAAGTAACTTCAGTGCCAGCACATACAGAACCCACACATGAAATCTCAGGAAAACCACCAGGTTTAACTTGAATAGGTATCGTGTCAGGTATTGTACATTGACATTCATCCAATGACTTCACAGTAAGATAAAAATCACCCACTTGATCAAAATCTATGTTTGCTTTACTTCCTGTCCAATTTCTGCCATCGCTCAATGTCCAAAGATAGTTTTCACCTTCCGACTGTATAGAGAATAAGCGCATTTCACCTTGGCAAATTGGTTCTGATGTTGGAGATGTAATCTCAAGTGGTATCTTTGGTTGTACATTTACTTGGTAGCTGTAACCAATAGGAGGATCACCAGGTCTTATGCTAAATCCAAAACATTCTATTCCTAGCGTATGCCAAACCACATCAAACCTTATTCTATCATATTCAATTTTTGTTCCTTTTGTTACATGTACATCTCTAGGTTGGAACCAAAAGTCATGTGCTGTAAGAAAGAAGTTGCTTGTATCACCAAGACAGACATTAAAAGTTTTATCAAAATTATGACATAAATTTGGGATTATTGGGTCTTCTGATGTGCAAGCTGTTTTCTGCATGGCAATAAATAAAAGACAGCACTGTACACTACTTTGACATATTTCAACACCTCCATCTTCAATGAAATATTCAGATGCACAATTTCCAAAGTATTCTATCCCAAAAATTTCTACATCAAAACATAACATGGAATCAACTACGATTTGGTTTTTTACGATCACTTCCGAAGGATCTCCATAGGGTACTAATCTAATTTTAGCATTTGGAGAAACTTTTACACCTTCGATGCAGTAATGACCAGGCTTTAAACATTCTGTAAACCAACAATTATTATTTTGACCAAAAGAACTATTTATCACTAAAAATGCCCAAATAAAAATGGAAAATCGGAGATGTCTTAAGGAAATTGGTATATTTTTTTTCATTAGATGGTTTTAATACTTTTTTGTCAGTATTCTAGAATAATATTTGCTTCATTTCGATGGTAAACAATCATAACAATACAAATGTAAGCAAAAAATAAAATGTAGTTCTACTTTTTGACGAAAATGTTTAGGAATGTTGCCGATCGACTTACCATGCTTCTTATTAAATGAACAATCAAAGTCTAGCAAGAATTTTAAGATGCGTTTCTGTTCCTTTTCCAGTATCTTAATAAGATTGAATTACTTTTTTGGTGAATGCTTTATTTTCATATTTAATAATTTTCTCAACAATTTTATCAGCAATAAAACCAATATTATAATCCACAAATGGAATAAGGGCTTCAATTACGTTGTCGCTATTGTATCTTAAGTATGTTTCAATTGTTGCTCTCTTTATTCTATCATCCAAAGAAAATAAATATTTAAACAAAACTGAATCGAGCTTAGAAGACATTGGTCTAGCATGATTTTTAACATCGCCTAGCCAAGAAATTGCGGTGTATCTGTCGTTATATTCATCTAAATCGACTTGATCAATTAAATAATCGTATGCTAATGAATCTTGATAATCGTGCATAAGTACAAACGAAGAAAGAAATTTTAATGATTTTGAATTTCCATTAAATATCCTGATTAATTTGTCTTTTACTTTGGGGCAATTGACTTCGTCCCAACATGAAGAACTATTTTGTAATACTTGGGTAACTATAACTTCATTTTCATTATCTAATAACTCTATCAATATTTGAGGGTAGAAATTAATTGGTCTGTTAGTGCTTATAAAATCTATGATGGATAGCGCATTATTTAGATCTATTACATCTATAATTTCTAAATAATCATTTAATAATGAATTTTCTTTGATTAAAACTTCTTGTTTAATGATTGGCTGAATAACATAATACATGAAAGTAGGATTTACTTTACCCTTTTTAATTGTGTTGATAGCAAATTGATGAAACCAATCCTGATTCGATAAATATAGTTTTCCAGAAATTTTCTCTGCTAAGGTTTTTTGGAGGATTCCTCTTTCATAGCTTAAAATACTATTATCATTAAAATGGCTTACAGGGAGTATTCGTCCGAATTCACCAATAAAACCTATGTCTGGGTTGTACTCAATAATTAGATCATTGAATTCATAACCTAAAACTATCATTCTTACAACATTCCTCCAATACATAAAACTTTTTGAAGGTTTTGGGACGTTGTCTAAATTTAATAAGGCTGTCATGCCAAATTTACTTAATTCAAATGCAGTGTTCAATAATACAATATCTGTTGTGTCAGATTTTATACGATTTATAAGTTCACTAAATTTGGGCTCATAACATGAATCATGTTTGATAAGGAAAGCAATTTCTATTAGTGAGTCGAATTGATTGATATTCAATTCAATTAAACTATCAATAAACGTAGGGTTTCTATTTTGATATGTTATTTTTTTCAATAAACTGTGTTCCTCATTAATTTTTTTTAAAGTTTTTTTTGGTAGGAGTTCGTTTTGACTTAATAAGTTTACGTTTGATATAAAAATTACCAAAACAAGTTTTACCACCGAGCACAATATAATCTTTACAATACCCAAATCTTTTTTTTCAACAAATATAAGTTTAATATTTAAACTTTATACATCGGAAACAAAATTTTAGCACCTAGATTAGTATCACCGCGACAAATCTTTCTTTTTTAAGAATTCACCAATGCCAAATAATGTCCTGCACTACCTAAAATCACAAATATGTGCCAAATGGCATGATGGTAGTAAAGCTTTTTCCACACATAAAATATGACACCAATTGTGTAGTTTAGTCCACCTACGAATAACCAAAATTTTACTTGTTCGCTCATATTAGCTGTGATAGGATCATAAATCAACAACACCATCCAACCTAAAAACAAATAAAGTGTCAATGAGAAAACTTCGTACTTATCTTTAAAAATCAGTTTAAACAAAATCCCACCAAGAATTATCATCCAATGAATAAATAAAAAAGTGTTTCCTTCAGGGACATTATAATGAAAAAGT
>DAOLFJ010000465.1:0-2928 GCA_035326365.1 Saprospiraceae bacterium
CAAATCAGATTGGTGAATTCAGTGACAATATTTTTGGAGCAAATTTAAATGCTGGATTCGGATATTCATTTTCTGAAAAATGGACAGTTATTGGTTCTTTTGGTTTTTTCGGGTATGAATCAAGAACCTCTACGAGCCCAAGCGGAACAGAGACTACTACTTCTGATTTTGGCCTAGATGTAAGTACACTTGGCAATAGGTTTAATGTAGGTTTTTACTATACCTTGTAATAGATCAAAAGAACATATTAAAAAAAAGGTATAGACACTTGTTTCTACCTTTTTTTATTTCTTTGAATGTAATTTTGAAACAATTACAACGCTTCTTTTATGGAGATTTCATAAGTGTTGTCCCAATATTTACCAGTGACAAAAAAGGTATTGGTCGATTTTTGATAAGCAATTCCATTTAGCACTTCACCATTTGGATTTTCACTTTTTAAGGAAGATAGTTCGATTACGGCCAGAACTTTGCCCGTTTTAGCTTCGATTTGTGCTATCTGATTGGTTGTGTAGATATTTGCATAGATATATCCATTTACATATTCTAGTTCGTTTAGGTAATTGACAGGTGTGTTGCCAGCATATATTTCCATTACTTTTTCGACAGCAAATGTTTCTGGATTTACGAACGATAGCTTATTAGAACCATCACTTATGATTAATGATACACCATCATTACAGATGCCCCATCCTTCACCATTGGTCGATCTGAATCCTGTTTTTTTGATTTCTTTAAGGTCTTCATCATAGATAATGCATTGGCCTTCTTTCCAAGTAAGTTGATAGACTTTCCCATTTAATACGGTTAGACCTTCTGCAAAAAAAGAAGGGTCAAGTTTTTTTTCAGTGATCAATTGTCCAGTTTTTAGATTAACTTTTCTGATAGATGATGCACCATATTGACCACTACTTTCATATAAAATGTTGTTGTGGATCTCAAATCCTTGTGTGTAGGATTTTGCATCATGGGTAATGGTTTTGAGTTTTGTAAATAAAAGTTCACTTGGCATCACGTCCGACACCACAATGAATGGCAAATCTATTGTTCTTGCTTTCCCTTTTTTGTATATGCTAACTTCGAGTTTATGATACCCAAGATTATATTCTGAAGTATTGACAGATAAGGAATATTTATTTATAAGTTTGTTGATAAATTTTTGATCTTTACTGACCACGATGGAGTCGTAATTTTTGAGTTTTTCTTCATTAAAAGTAATGTCTAAAGATTTTCCATAAGGCAGATTAATATTCATTGTAGGGGACTTCACTACGTCTGGGTAGCGGAGTATGACATCTTTAGTTGGAAATACATTCATCACAATAAATGCAATAATTACAATGGCAAGAAGCGCTAATATTAACTTGGACTTTAGAGACATGAAGACTATTTTTTATTATTTTAGAACGTTTTTTTTGATGTAATTGAGTTATGAATTTAAAACGTCAACTTTTTAAATAAATTAACTTTGGTACTTTCTTCCCACTCATCTCGAAGGATGCTAAGTACTGTACTATCTCTACGGTTTCCATCTGGTGTATAACCATTGCTTCTTAATGTGCCTTCCACCGTACAACCAATAGATTTCATAGCAGCAATACTTCTTTGATTTCTGCTATCTGCTCGAAACTCAACTCTATATACGCCCATAACTTCAAAAGCAAATTGCAGCATCAAATACTTGCAATGACGATTTAATCCAGTACCTTGAAAATCTTTACCATACCAAGTAAACCCCAATTGTACTGTGTCAGCTGAAGGCTGGATGTCATAAAATCTTGTAGAACCAGCATACTTGTTTGATCTTTTGTCAAAAACGATAAACGGATAATCTTTACCTTCATTTCTAAGACTTAAGGCAGTAGAAATGTAGTTTTGCATACCTTCTTGACCAGCCGCAGAAACCATAGAATACTTCCATATATCAGGTTCGTTATTAGCGAAAGGCAGTAAATGCTCGATATCTGTTTCTAATAATGGTCTTAGCAGCACCACATTATTTTCGAGTGTATATGATTTTTTACTGTCAAAATTCATGTTATTTCTATTGGGCTGTAAAAGGATGGTCAAAAGTAGGGTATTTAGACATTTTATTAACTTTTTCAGAATAAAATATGTTTCAAACAATGAGTCAACTCATCAGAAACTTCCTATATTTGTTTTTTGAATAAGATAGTTTATCATTTTAACAATCCAAAATAAAAATAATTCTCATGATGCTTTTTCGCTTTTTAACCATAGTTGTATTGGCTTTTAGTGTAAATTTTTGTTTTGGGCAAGTAACAAATCCTAAGTATGATCCGATTTTAGCAGACTCTCTTGGCGCTGATGAATATGGAATGAAATCTTATGTATTTGTCATATTAAAAACAGGTACAAAAAATATAGAAGATAGCGAACTCCGATCAAAGCTTTTTCGAGGTCATATGGATAATATAGGTAGATTGGTAAAAGAAAAAAAGCTTGTGGTTGCAGGACCATTTGGCAAAAACGACAAAACCTACCGTGGCCTATTTATTCTTAATGTAAGAACACTTGAAGAAGCAAAAATCCTTTGTGATAGTGACCCTGCTGTAGAAGCTGGTATATTTGATGTAGAAATGTTTGAATGGTATGGTTCCGCCGCATTGGGTGAATATATCAAGATCAGTGAACGGATTAGTAAAACAAAAATTTAAGTAGTTTTATCATATGCTAAACTTGTTATTTTAATGCAAATTTAAAACCATTTTGAACAATTAATAAGTAGCTTAATTAGTGGAAAAGTAAAAATATTTAATGTGTTGTATTTTAATTTATCAATTATAAAAACGCACAATTATTGTAAAAATGGAATGTCAAATTTGCCAAAAATAAAGTGAGTTTGGAGTGTTTTTAAATTTTTATTGCCTTATAATCAATATCTTATGAACCTGACTTCAAAATAAT
>DAOLFJ010000466.1:0-2912 GCA_035326365.1 Saprospiraceae bacterium
ATCGACACCGCCATGTCCACCTGTGAAGTGTGGTACAGCAACAATACAAGTCAATGGGAATTGATAACTAAATGTTAAGTTGTTAAGTTGTGGATTTGTTTAGTTGATATGTATTTCAACAACTATACAAATAACACAACTTAACAACTCAAACAATAAGAATAACGCTTTCATAATTGAGGGGCCTTCACAGTAATGTTAAGGCTCTTTTTTTATTACGGTAAATTGAATTCATTGCATCCCTTCGGTCGAGATTGAAATGTAAAAAGATAATTTTGTATTCTTTATTTTTAAGGTTAGATGAAATTCCTAAAAATATTTGAGAACATTATATTGATGCACGTTTTCAACTTGGACCAAAACGTAGTTATAAAGATATCTTTTTCGCCTGCATTTTTTATTTTATACAACAGAGCTCATAAATTGATTATTCTTAATTGAATTAAAAATTTAAAAAAATGGGATCTAAGTCACCTCATTTGACAATCGGAATTCAACTCAATAAACTTCAGCTTCTTTACCTTAAAGTATTCACATAAATCCCTGCATAAAGTCTTTTATCTTAACCATATCTGACTCTTTCGGCATACCGAATGTAAGACGTTTTGATATATGTAATAAAATCGTAATAGAAAAAATACTATATACATTTAAATAATATTTTAAATCCCAGTACACTATTATTTACCGAAATTTGCGCCAAATTTCATTTCTATATGTATTGCAATCATGTAAACCTTTAGCAAAATGATGGATCATTAATGAAAAATGATTTATATCCCGGTTTACATATTTTGCCTTCTAACATTTAGTATACAATTGATAGTTGTTGATTTATGTTGAGATTTGGATTTTAGTATTACTTATAACAAGAAAGTAAAGTTGATTAAAACTTTATTTTCTTTTGAATTTTATTTTGCACCCGTAGTAGGATAATTTTTTAATCAAATATGGAATTCAGGTTTCATGTTTGGTTTTTTAGTTTTTGTTTGAACCTAAAATATTGAGAATGAATAGTTGTTATTGCCTGATAGGCAATGATTTTAGTCGTATTATGCGTACTAATTTCATCAAAAGTATGATGCTCATTGTACTTATTTCTTTTGTTTCACTAGAATCGATTTCTGCTACTTGTACTACATGTACAAATAACCTAGTGACAAACCCAAGTTTTGAAACCAATGTAAATAGCTGGACAACTTGGAATGGTAATTTATACAGGAATACTTCTTTTCCCCAATGCGGTACAGCAGGTCATGCGGAGTACAATAAAACGGCCGGTGACTGGGGTGGGTTTTATCAAGATATTAGTGTTGGCACAGGTGGGATGACGAATGGTACATACATTGAGCTGAATTTTTGGGCAGGTGTTCATGATGCTAGCGCAAACTCATTATTTGGAATTGAGTTTTTTAATGGTACTACATACATCAGCGAAACTACAATACAAATTGATAAGGTGCTTGGAGGTTCTCCTTCTATGCAGTTCTATACTATAAATGCAATAGTACCAAGTAGTGCTACAAAGGTGCGATTGGTGGGAAAGGTAAATTCAGGTTATTTAAAAGTAGATGAATTGTGTCTCAAAACGATTGCTTGTGATCCAAATAATAGCAATGCACCACCGTTTTGTGCACCCACTCCTACTTGTCCAAATGGAAGTTTTGTTTGGTCACAATCAATAAACGCTAATGATGGTACAGCGGGTCTTAGAATGATATGTGGCGCTACAACGAGTTATACGATCCCAGGACCATATCCAATGATTTTTGGCAGTGGTCCACTCACATTTAATATCAATGATGTCGTGAGTTATGATGGTTACAACGGGCGTAATACTGTAACCCAAGCGAATGAAAGGTGGCGCCTAGTTTTTAAAAAAGCAGGTAACATTGTAGCTACTACTAATTATACAAATGACGTACCTGATCAAAAGACTCAAGGATATTGGAGAGGCAGTTTGGGAACCGTTAATGTTCCGAACGGGGTAGATCAAATTATAATAGAACATTGGTCTGTTGCCCAAGACTGTAATAGCCCCAATAGCGTAGTGCCTGTTAGTGTTTGTATAAATGCATCAGTCCAAAACCCATGTATTAATATGGCTTCTTTGGCTCAATCAAGTACAAATTTAGTCAAAACAAGACAAGTTTCTGATGAAATTACTTGTGGAGACACGCCTACACAAAGAGTGTTTTACGCAGGTTGCTTGTCAGATAATGATGATGATTTTTACAGAATTGTATCAGGCGGAGAATTTAAAGAATATTGTGATGGCACTGCATCGTTGGATATGATTGTCGAAAATTATAATAACCCAACACAAAGATTTAGTATTGCCATTATTTTTTCTGGTCGTACCTTTAATGCACCCGCTGGATCACCACACTTAGATGGTTGCACAACAAGTGCTTCTTCCAATTGGTATTACTATACTACAGTAAGAGGAACTTTGGTAGGACAGAATGCTTTTGCAGGGGCAGTTATTTCAGTAAGAGAAAAAATGTCTGCTTTTCAATTAGGGAGTAATGCCAGTTTATATCCATCAACTGCTGGTCAGTTTGGTGCTAGTGGATGGTTAGACTATACTATATTAATGCAACCCACCAATACTACTTTCAGTTTAGGTTGTGGTATGGATTTAAATTTTTATTTATCTGGCGGAGATTTGACACCAACTCAATCGTCAACATGTAATTATATTTGTTCAGGTCAATCCATAAATTTAAATGCTATCGCAGCAGGTGGTAAACCTAATTATTCTTACACGTGGAGTAATGGATTGGGGGCAGGTCAAAATAAAACCGTCAATCCTTCTAGTACGACTACGTATACTGTGACCATCACAGACAACAATAATTGTTCAGCTACAGATGCTGTCACAATTAATGTAAATCCACAATTAACACTTT
>DAOLFJ010000467.1:0-2888 GCA_035326365.1 Saprospiraceae bacterium
TTTTAGCTTCTTCCCGCTATAGCGGGACAGGCTATGACAAAGTTCTAACGCATAATCCGGGTTAAAATCCAAAGGAAATGGGTAAGTATTGTGCGCTATCAATACAATCTTAGCCATATAAGGAATTACTTGGCTTTTTTGCTTACGATTCCAATTTCTCATAGATGTCGGGCATAAAGTTAAAAGTACCAAAAGAGTTAAAAGTTATCATTGATGTAAAGACTTTAAATGTTAAAAATATGTTAATGATTAGCTAGTGTTTATATTAGACTACTTGCACTGAAACTGACATTTTCACATTTTAATTCTATGATGATTAACGAATTTTAAAAATTCAGTTGCATGAATTTTCATTCAATATTACATTAATTTCATCATCTATTTTTGCCAATTTGAATTAATGGAAAAAATAATTAATAATTATGTATTATCTTTGCAAAGGTTATTGAAACGTCAATGATTAAATATGACAGTAATTTTTTATATAAAGTAATATTGTCATCGTTTTCCTGATAGGACATAAGTATTTTTTAATTTTTTAAAATTTTCATTATGAACACTTATGTGCGAAGAAAGTCCACACCTTTGGATGTGGCGAAGACCAGAAGCCAAGGGCTTATGAGTCAAGATCCTGCAATGGATCTAGGAAACGGGTTGGGAGTCCAACCGTACTTAGTAGAGATAGCTGCATTAGAAGTGCAACTATTGAAAGTCAACAACATCGCTGCTGAAATACAGACAGAGCGTGCTAAGTTGCGTCAATTGGAAAGGGAAATGAGAGATCTCAATGACCGGTACATGAAAGCAACAGCCGCGAAATTTGGAACAAGCAGCTATGAGTACATGGCAATAGGAGGTGTACGCAAAAATGAAAGGAGAAGACCTACATTTTCTGCAACGCCTTCTCCTTCTACCGATGAACAATAGTCAGTCGCCAAACTTGGTCTATTGATCTCTTCGGTCTTGTAAATCGTCCCTCTTGTATCCACAAGGGGGACTTTTTTATTTAATAACTGCAATTACTATACCGATTAATGATAAGTAAATCCAATTTGTTTTTTTATTCTATTATCTATTGAAATTGCCGACGTTGCACGTTGCAAAGTAAGGGTAGGTTATAATAAATTGAGTCCTAGGTTGTCCATCTTATTATTTGGAAGTATTCCAAATATAGCACAAAGGTAATGGAAATGTAGCATAAGTACAACACTTATATGGAAATTATTTTCATGATCAGGACTATGTGATTGAAATATAGTGTCCTAGATATATTTTTGATGGTTAATCTGTCAGGGCTTAATGAAACATATTCTCTTATGCTTTTAAAAAACCAAGCTCATAAACCATAGGTCTTAGTTTTTCAGTGAGTACTTTGTATGTTTGTTCGAAGGGATTAAAATTAACGGGTACAAAGTCGCCACTTGCATTTCTAGCTTGCAGGGCTTTTCGGATCTGATACCATCCTACATCAGCACGGTTTAGTTTGAGCTCATCCCTGACACTGCGCACATCCGTATGGGCGAAGAAAGCTTGCCACAGTTTTTTGCCTTCGACCATGACATCAGCAGCTTCCTGACTTAGGGTTTTGTTAGATAAGTATTGTACCATAAAATCGCTCTCAAACCTATCTGGCGCATTATCTCTTTTCGGACGTTGATATTCTCTTTTTGAACGTCCATTGGCTTAGATTGAATGTCCAAAAGCCTACATTGAACGTCCATTTGCTCTTTTTGGACCGAATTAAGGAATCATAAAAATGTTTGGTTTCTAAAATTACGCCATTGGTTATTCATACAATGCACACCAAAAAATCAGACATTAGAAATAATTATATATCTTTGTCACTTTGTAGCATTAGTTAAATGTAGATCATACTTGCTGCACATAAACGCTAAAAAACTCAAAACTTATATCATGAGTGTAGAACAAAAAGTGACCAACGATATCAAAATCCCCAATAAGGATATAGAAACATTAAGGAAACATTTTCCGCAGTGTTTTGATAAGAATGGTCATTTCCAAATGGAAAAATTTAAGGACAATCTGACGGAGCAGGAGATCCATTTTTCTACAGAGAGTTATGGTCTCGATTGGCTGGGCAAGTCCTACGCTCGTCTCCTGGCTAGTGACCCTGCGACTACACTGCTCAAGGCGGATGACACACACAATAGTAAACCAGAAAACAATGCATCAGAAAATATTCTCATAAAAGGAGATAATCTCGAAGTACTCAAGCATCTCAGCCATGCCTACTATGAAAAAATAAAAATGATCTACATAGACCCACCATATAATACAGGTGGTGATGGATTTGTGTATGAAGATGACCGTAAGTTTACGGCAAAAGAACTAGAACAGTTGGCAGGTATCAGTGAAGAAAAAGCAAAACGAATATTGGACTTCACCAGGAGCAAGAGCAATAGCCACAGTGCGTGGCTCACATTTATGTATCCACGTCTGTACATAGCTAAGCGACTCCTACGTGATGATGGAGTGATATTTATATCCATAGATGATAATGAAGTCGCCCAGCTTAGGATGGTGATGGATGAGATCTTTGGGGAAGAAAATTTTGTGGCAGAGCTTATTTGGCAAAAAGGATCAGGAACTCAAAATGATAATAGTTATATAGCTGTTTCTCATGAATATTTGATGGTTTACGCCAAGAGTAAGGGTAATTGCCAATTTTATAAACAGCCTCCCACTCCTGAAATGTTGAAAACATATAACCTAGAAGATGAGTATGTAAATGAAAGAGGAAAGTATTATTTAAGAAACCTAAATGATTTTAGCATTGGGGATAGACCAGGATTACATTATGATATTAAATGTCCGGATGGAACCGTTTTAATTGGGAAAGAGAATAGATGGAGATGCGATGAAAAAAG
>DAOLFJ010000094.1:0-14382 GCA_035326365.1 Saprospiraceae bacterium
TTATTTTATTGGACTTTTGACTTTCATGACGAAGTTCTAATAACTTATTTGGGTTCAGTGTTTGTAACTTTAAATTAATACAGTGGGTTGTGTAGAGCGACTCATCAAACGGCCTGAGAGTGTTAAAAATATTGCATGCCAATTCTATGGTAAAACAAATCGTTTTTTTCAAAACTATCGTTTCCAACAGCTATTCTTAGTTTTTTGTCGTTTATATTTTGAAGATTCTATTAAAATGCACAAATTTACACCTTCAAGTTGTAAGGTTTGGTCATTCGATAAAGATTTGCACTTGCTAAAACAAAACATATAAAATGTATAAAACATGGTAGAAAGCCATATCGATTCGACAGAATTACACAAAAAGATAATCGCTCTCTTTGAATATCGATTATTCCCTGAGTTATTAGACCTTTCTCATGATTTTTCAGAAGAATCCAAAGCTGATTTGTGGGAAAAACTTATTTCTCTACAGACTGCCATCTATCATTTGGATGCACATTTGGAAGCAAATTGGAATACAAAAGATGAAACTTTGGCTTTTCATTGGCAGAATATTGGGAAAGAATTATTACGGTTAGAAATACCTACCGAGAACCATCATTTATACCTAAATCACATACGGAAATACGAAAAACATGAACTAGAACTCAGACAAGATCGGTCTCCACTTCGATTTGCAATGGAGTATTTTTATTTTTATAAATCATGCGATGTAAAACTGCTTAGAAGACTTATTTATGAAAAACTAAAACTCAAGGATATTGTAGGTACACTCGCAGATTGGAGATATTATGATCTGATCACAGAAGTCAATGATGATGTGGAAGATGTTTTTGAAGATTTACAGTTTATCAATGGCAATAGAATGTTGTTGTCCATATTTAATAAAGGTAGGGATAAAACAAGACAGGAGTTTTTGACGTTTATTCAACAAATAAAAGAAAAGTCAGCGCTTAAATATAAATCTTCAAGTAAAAGTAAAATGCATAAGGTCATTTATGATATTACAAATCAAAGGATCAAAGAGACAATTTTGTTACTTGAAAAAAATATAAGTGAGATCACAGAAAACGAATTGGCAGAAGCTAAAATAATTCAGTTTTTAACACCTGTCAAATTGTAAAAAAAAATACTTCGTAATTCAGTCCACTTATGCTTTTTTTGGACTCATTAGTTACACCTTAAAATTAAAAGAACATTGAATAATCAAGATATAGAATCCCTAAAAGAAGCCATAGAAGGATCACCTGATAACCTACCTTTGAGAATAATGTTGGCAGGTAAATATTTGCATTTTGGCAGGTTAGAAGAAGCTGAAGTTGAATATCAAACCGTTTTAAATTATGATTCCAACCACATAAAAGCCAAGGAAGGTCTTGCTGAAGTCTATTTTAGAAGAGGTAGATATTCTGGCGTTATCGTTATTGTAGAAGAGCTCATGGCACGAAATAAAGCCACTGAAAGGATGATGGTTATATGTGCAAAATCACTCGTAAGAGAAAAGTCTATCGATGAAGCTCAAGAGTTGTATGAGAAAATATTGGATGAAAATCCAGACTTCGAAGATAAAGAATTGGATGAAAACCTAAGAATGCCATCATTTGATTTTGAAGAAGATGATGAATTTGACGAAGACGATCCATTTGGATTTGGCTTTACAAATGGTCCAGATGATAAGGATTTTTTGATGGAAAAACCTAGCATTTCATTCAAAGATGTCGGCGGAATGGACAAGCTAAAAGAAGAAATTGATCTTAAAATCATCAAGCCGCTTGAAAATGCAGATTTGTATGCTGCTTACGGCAAAAAAGTAGGTGGTGGCATATTATTATACGGGCCTCCAGGTTGTGGTAAAACTTATCTAGCAAAGGCTACAGCAGGCGAGATTAAAGCAAATTTCATCAGCGTAGGTATCAATGATATACTTGATATGTGGATAGGGAGGAGCGAAAAAAATATGGGTTACATCTTTGAAGTAGCTCGTCGCAATACACCATGTGTCTTGTTCTTTGATGAGGTGGATGCTTTGGGCGCTAGTCGTTCTGATATGAAAAACTCTTCTGGTCGCCATGTGATCAATCAGTTTTTGTCCGAACTAGATGGTGTAGAAGGCAATAATGACGGCATACTTGTGTTAGGCGCTACCAATGCTCCTTGGCATTTAGATCCAGCATTTAGACGACCAGGAAGATTTGACCGAATTATATTTGTACCACCACCTGACACAGTCAGTAAAGAAAAAATTCTTGAGATCATCATGAATGAAAAGCCTAAAGAAAAGTTGGACCTTGGAAAAGTTATCGAACAAACTAAGTTTTATTCTGGTGCGGATCTCAAGGCTATGGTAGATATAGCTGTAGAAGAAAAATTGAGAATTGCCCTAAAAACAGGAGTACCCGAACCAATTACAACAAATGATCTAATCGTAGCTGCAAAAAAGCATCATGCAAGTACTAGAGAGTGGTTTAATACAGCAAAAAATTATGCTCTTTTTGCGAATGAATCAGGTATCTACGACGAAATATTAAAGTATATTAAGTAGTTGGTAAGAAAGTATATGATAATTTTATGTAATGTTTAATGTGTTTTAGATGAATGATATGGATTTTATCCGACAGGTTTCAAGGGTTGATATATTATTGAGTCAATCAAGATTTTCACAAGCTGAAGAATTGCTTGAAGGTCTTATGTCTGAAGGATATAATGATATTGAAATTCTCAAAATGATGTCTATTGCAAAGATGGGCTTACATAAGTATGAAGATGTAAGTCAACTTTGTACCATGATTATCGACCAAAATCCAAATGAATCATTTGCTTTTTACCTTTTATCTAACGTCAAAAGTGTAAATCGAGCCTTTCAAGAAGCAAAGGATTTTATAGACAAAGCCATCATAATCGAACCTACTAATGCCGATTACCATGCTTACAAGGCAAGCATATTTCTTCAGACAAAAGACTATGAAGATGCATTATATAGTGCCAATATTGGGCTCCAAATAGACGCTGAGAATATCACTTCACTAAATGCTCGATCATCTGCGTTGGTGGGTCTTGGAAGAAGGCAAGAAGCTTTCGAGACCATTGACAAATCTCTGGCAACAGATCCAAACAATCCTGACACACATGCTAATCTTGGCTGGGGATTGCTACATCACGGTAAGTCAGATGATGCATTGATGCATTTTCAGACAGCTCTTAAGGTAGATCCGATGAGTGAATATGCTAAAGCAGGTATGTTGGAAGCCATGAAATCTAAGTTTCCTGTATACAGGTATTTTCTGCAATTTATGCTTTGGCTAGGTAAGATGAAGGGCAAAAATCAGTGGATATTTATCATTGGTTCATACATAGCTTTGCGTCTTTTGGGTAACCTTGCTGACAACAATGAAACCTTGAAACCATATTTGATTCCAATTATAGCCTTGATTGTAATTTTTTTTATTTCCACTTGGGTCTTTTCACCTTTGATGAATTTATATCTCATGACCAATAAATTTGGTAGATATACACTTTCTGAACAACAAAAAAATACATCCACTTTCGTAGGTGTAGCACTTTTAATTACTTTGGTTTCTATAGTTGCTTATTTTGCTTTCATTCCCAATGAAGGAGTATTGGCATTAGCTTTATTTTCGTTTTTGATCATGATACCCTTGGGTAGTATGCACATTCCTGACAATGTTTCATCCCAGAAAAAGTTACAGCTAGCTACAGTAGTGATTGCTGTTTTAATGTGTATAAGTGTCTTGATAAGTTTTACCACAAATATAATCTTTACATCCTTTACAATCTTACCAGTAGGACTATTGATAGCATATCAATGGTATGTCAATTATCTGACAATCAGGGAGTAAAGGTCATGATACTCTTCCCCAGTCTTTGTTTTTTCTTCTTAATACGCTGACTTGTTTGCTGATGCTTTCATTTTCTGGCTTACTGAGATTAGGGTCATCGTCTATGATCATGATGGCAATATTTCTAGCTGCGTCCATAATCGGTCTGTCCGAACTGATGTTTAATAACTTAAAATCCAAAAGTCCACTTTGCTGAGTACCTTGAATATCACCGGGTCCCCGTAATTTAAGATCTGCATCTGCTATTTCAAAACCATTATTTGTTCTCACCATAGTGGCGATACGTTCTTTACTTTCTTTAGACAATTTGTAGTCTGTCATGAGAATACAATAAGACTGATCTGCACCTCTTCCTACACGTCCACGAAGCTGATGTAACTGTGACAAACCAAATCTTTCTGTATTTTCTATGACCATTACAGATGCATTCGGTACATTGACACCTACTTCTATTACAGTTGTAGCTACCATGATCTGTGTAGTTTTATTTATAAATCTCTGCATTTCCCAATCTTTGTCCTTTGCTTTCATTCGACCATGAACGACGCTGATTTGGAAGTCAGGTTGAGGGAAATATTGTAATAGCCTTTCATAACCATCTTGTAAATTCTGTAAATCAAGTTTTTCAGATTCTTCTATCAATGGGAAAACGACATATATTTGTCTGCCTTTTGCTATTTCACTATGCATGAATTGTATCAACTGCGGTCTGGCAGCTTCAAATTTATGAAGAGTCTTGATTTCCTTCCTACCAGGTGGAAGTTCGTCTATAATTGATACATCGAGATCGCCATATAGTGTCATAGCTAATGTCCTTGGTATAGGAGTCGCAGTCATGACCAAAACGTGTGGTGCCAATTCGTCATTTTTTTTCCAAAGACTAGCTCGCTGTGCCACTCCGAATCTATGTTGCTCATCTATAATAGACAATCCAAGATGCTGGAATGCTACATGATTTTCTATAAGTGCATGAGTACCAATAATGATATGAATTTGACCACTTTTTAAATCTTCTAGAATGACCTCACGTTTTTTGCCCTTGATGCTACCTGATAAAAATGCGACTCTTATCGGCAACTCACCCAAGGCTTCAGTGATGGATTCATAATGCTGTTGAGCTAATATTTCAGTAGGCGCCATTAGACAAGCTTGATAACCATTATCGATGGCAATGAGCATGGACAGCAATGCTACGATAGTTTTACCGCTACCTACATCACCTTGTAATAATCTATTCATTTGAACATTTTTGCCCATGTCTGCCCTGATTTCTTTGATGACTTTTTTCTGGGCATTAGTGAGTTCAAACTTCAGTTGGGTATTGTAAAACGTATTAAAATATTGTCCTATCGTAGTAAAAGCGGCACTTTTATACTTATATTTTCTATAAATTTTACTTTGAAGTAATCTGATTTGGACATAGAAGAATTCTTCAAATTTGATTCTATTGCTTGCTAATTCCTTCTGAGCATCGGTTTCTGGAAAGTGAATCCACTGTATTGCTTGATATCGTGAACACACTTTCAGTTTCTCTAGCAGATAAGGTGGAAGGGTTTCTGGAAGGTCTTTTTCAGTAATTACCGAAAGAAGTACTTTAAGGATTTTGCGACGTGCTTTGCTATCTAATCCCTTTCCATCCATTTTTTCTGTGCTGCTATATACAGGGTCAAAGGTTTTGGATAGGGATGTAGATGCTTCTGAGATCAATTCCATTTCAGGATGAGCCATCGTTTTTTTGCCAGAAAAAATGGTCACACGTCCATAAATAATATATTCTTCACCTACTTGTAGCGTTTTGTCAAGCCAAGTAGCTCCTTGAAACCATACCAACTCAAGGAAACCCGTGCTATCTTTAAACATCCCTTGGATGCGCGACCTATTTGTTTTTCCTTTTATTTTTTCAATAGAAACAAGTTTACCTTTCAATTGGATATTGTCACCATCAGCTTTTATATCTTTGATTAAGTGAAAAGTAGTACGATCTATATACCTAAATGGAAAAGTAAAAAGTAAATCTTGTACCGTATGAATGTTGAGTTCTTTACGGAAAGTTTCACCTTTTGCGGGTCCGATTCCTTTGACATAATCAATAGGAGTTTCCAGTATGTTTGGATTATTGATCAAATTATCCTGTCTTTATGATTTCTATTAGGGCAAAAGTATTAATTTTGTGGCACTAATAAAAATAATGGATAATAAGAGACAGTTACAGGTCAGTGAATTGATCAAAAGAAATCTTGGTCCCATCTTCCAACAAGAAGGACCTTATATGTATGGAGAAGCATTTGTAACAGTGACTTCTGTCAAGATTACACCAGATTTAGCACAAGCAAAAGTCTATCTAAGTGTGTTTAACGCTCCTGACAAATCAGTGGTTTTAGGCCAAGTGGTAAAACACACGGTTCCCATCAAAAAAGCATTAGCAGCAAGGATCAAGCATCATGTGAGAAGGATTCCTGCAATATTTTTCTATTTTGATGAGACTATAGATGAGATGTATAGAGTAGATGACATGTTTAAAAATTTAAAAACCATGTACCCTGAGTCTGTTCAAAGAGACGAAGAAGAATAGTCAGGAAATTGTTAAAAAATATCAGAATATTAAAAATAAAAAAGCCTCTCAATTCCTTGAAGAGGCTTTTTTGTTTATTTGCATCTTATTATCTCAACGCAATTATCTAGTTATAATTACATTATGTGGGATTGGTCCTACTATACCATGGATATCCCAAGCTTTTTTGATTGCTTCTTGCACACCGAAAAAGACGTTCCAATATTCTGATTGCACACAATAAGGGCGAATAGCAAGCGTGGTCATGCCGTCACCTATTTTCAGAATGGTTATTTCTACAGTAGGAGACGACAATACATTTGGTACTGTTTTTATAGCTTCAAGAGCTACCTGACGAGCTTGATCAACGGATTGTTCTACAGCTATCGCCATAGTGATGTCTACTCTTAAGCTCCCGTGTGTCGTGTAGTTGATGATAGTTCCTGTAGAAACTGCACCATTTGCAAGTATTATTGTTTTATTTTCTGGTGATAACAAAAATGTATTAAAAATACCTTGCTCTACTACTGTTCCTGTTACTCCTTGGGTTTCGATCAAGTCTCCTAATTTGAATGGTTTGAACAATAACATCATGACACCACCAGCGAAATTACCTAGTGTTCCATTTAATGCTGCACCTACTCCTACTGCCAAACCAGCTAGAATAGCAGCAAAAGAAGTCAAGTTGACGCCCAACATCCCGAAAACTGTGAGCAATAATAATATATTCAATAATACTTTTACAAATGATGATAAAAAGGATTGGAGGGATACATCCACTTTTTTAGCATTCATCGTTTTTTGAACTAATTTGCTGACCCAGCCTATAATAACCGAACCTATCAGGTACACAACTATAGCACCAGCGAGTTTAGGAGTATAGGTAATAGCAATTTCCTTTACATAGTTTAATGTACTGAATGTTGGTTCTAATGTTTGAATTTGAATTGACATATTATTTTGTTTTATTAATCATTGGACAACTAAAAAAATATATTGTCACATTTTTTAATAAAAAAAATAATTTATTCATGTATCATGTCACTCAAAACGCCTTCTTTGAGCGCAAAAGGAGATACTACAATTTTTGAAGGTTTCACAAGGTCTGCGATGATTTTTTTCAAAGCAATGCCTACGACAATTAATTTTACCCTTTCTAATGGTAGCCCTTGCAACTTAGCTCTTTCTTCATAGTTAGTATTTACAATAATGCTATAAATTTCTTCAAATTCTCCTATAGAAATTGCACTAATACTATTATCGTCAATATCCTTAGATGTCATGGATTGAAGTACTTCAAAAGATCCCGATGCACCAATTAAAAATTCTATGTTGTAATTTTTTAGAATGTCCTGCATATCTTTTAGCGTTGCATTGACATATTCTTCAATAGAAAGAAGTGATGATTTAGCAATTGGTTCATCATGGTGAAAAAGATTGTGAAGCACGCCTACACCCAAGGTATAACTTTCTGACCATAATTTTTTGCCATCAGAAACTAATATAAATTCAGTACTTCCTCCACCAATATCCATAATCAAATGTGTACCTACTCTGAGTACAGGCAATAACATGATACCTTTATATATATACTCAGCTTCTTTTTGGCCATCAATTATATTTATGTGAGCATTTAGGATTTTATTCGCTTCATCTATAAATAGTTGTCGATTTGATGCTTTTCTTAATACTGCTGTCCCTATCACTTTTAGTTCTATTACCTGATATTCATCTAATCTATTTTTAAAATGACGTAAAGTTTCTAAACCAAAAGCTAGTTTTTCATTACTAATTATATCAATACCTCCGTCTGATAGACCCGTAAAAACTCTTTCTCTATAGGTGGTTTCAAAAGTGTGGTCGTCTCCTAATTTTACTATTAGAAGATGAAAAGTATTTGATCCCAAATCAATGACTGCTATTTTTTTCATTGGTTATGCTGTCATTATTGATTTACAGCACCACGTGCTCTTGAAGCCATGTCAGCATAAAACTTTAAACCATCTTCTGTCATATAATTGGCAAAGAGAGGTTTATTATTTTTATCCACAAATACATAAAATCTACATTGGCTACTTAGGTATACATCTACGTCATAGACAATTTCACCATTTATATGAAAGAATTTTCTTCCTATTGGTTTACAGTCTTTAGGTATTCTACCTAGTGGCCTTTTGTAATCTATAAAACTTACATTCATATCGATACTTGGGTCTTCATTTTGACTGATACTATAAGGTAGACTGTGGAAAATATAGTCTACATAAGTGCATTGATCAAGAAGTCTGATCATCACTTCTTGTGTCACACCAGGGATTTCAGGTTGTGACATGTCCACAGCAGGTGGTGTTTTTTTCTCTGGCTGGGTTGGTTTTTTGGCTTCTTCTTTGCATGAGAACAAAATTAACATGCTAAAAATGACACTTAAAAGACTTATTCTATTCATGGATAGTGATATTAAAAGTATTTATGGTTAAAAACTATATTCAGACCTTAACGTGAGGAAGTAACTCAATAGTCCTGTATCTTCTACATTATCTGTTTTATATACTTTGGAAAATGAAGAAGTGTATCTTAATGACATACCAAATCTTTTTGTAAAATTTATTCCTGCACCTACCAAGTAACTCACATCATGTGTTTTAAAGTTTGTTTCATCATACCCTGGCGCTTCTATTCCGAATAAGTATCCGTAGGAAACGCCAACATCTGCTCTGACTTTATAGTAACTTTTTTCTTCTACAAACCAATCTCGGATACTGAATACCACAGGAAATTCAAAATAATTTAGTTTGATTTTAAAATTTGGAATCTTATCATCTAGCGGTTTTACAAGCGATCCCCTTTGACTATATAACATTTCAAGGGATAAATCATAACTTTTTTCCGTGGCATATGACAATCTAGCTCCTGCACTCCAGCCCAATTTATGGAATCCATAAGAATCGTCACCATCTATTTGTGATGCATTGAGTCCAACAATTCCAATTGCCTTAAAACCCTGACTATTCCCATCAAGAATAAATCCTGTTAAAAAAATGAATACTAATGTTACAATCCTGCTCATATCTATGCTAATTTGAATTTGAAATAAGTCCAACACATTAATTTTTAGATTTATTGTTTAATTAAATCAGAATTTATGTCTCCTTTAAATCATTTCAGTATATTTGTGGTGCAAATTTATAATTTTTTGTCAATTTATCATGATAAAACATACAAAACCGACCTTACAGAAAGTAGAACATATATTTAAGGAGTTAGATTATGTAGTTAGATACGAAAAGGGAAATTTTAATTCAGGATACTGTATTGTTGAAAATAAAAGGGTAGTAGTGGTCAATAGGTTTTTTGATACTGATGGTCGTGTGAACGTGCTCATTGATATTTTGTCTGTCATAATGGAAGATGAAAATATTCTCACTGAAAAATCCAAAACCTTTTATAGAAATCTAATAAAAAACTTAGAACTTTCTAACATTAATCAAGAATAAATTTAAATCCTTAGCGTGCAAATAACTTTTCTCGGAACTAGTACATCTCAAGGCGTACCCGTCATAGGTTGTGAGTGCGATACCTGCCTTTCTCATGACCCTAAAGACAATAGATTGAGATCATCTGTTTTGATTTCTGAAAAAGGATATAATATATTAATAGACGTAGGCCCTGATTTTCGTCAACAAATGCTTACCAATAAGGTAAAAAAACTCGATGCAATTTTATTGACTCATGAACACAATGATCATATTATCGGTATGGACGATATTCGCCCATTTAATTTTAGACAAGGTAAAGAAATGCCCATATATGGCCTAAAAAGAGTGCTTGACGAAATAAAAATGAAGTTTGCTTATGTTTTTGAATCAAGTCCATATCCTGGCTCTCCCAAAGTTGTTTGCCATGAAATAGTAGGTCAAAGTGTTTATGAAATATTGCATCAAATTTCTATTAGGACTATTAATGTAATGCACGGCACATTGCCTATTTTGGGGTATAGAATCGGTGATTTCGCTTACATTACGGATGCTTCCTACTTAGATGAAGCTGCAATAAAAAGTCTTAAAGGTTTAAAAGTATTAGTACTTAATGCACTTCAGTATCGTAAACATTACTCTCATTATACGTTTAATGAAGCTGTAGATGTAGCTCAGAAAATTGATGCCGATCATACCTATTTCACACACTTGTCCCATGAGCTGGGCAAACATGAAGATATTTTGCAAAAATGCCCGCCAAATATTACTCCTGCTTATGATGGGCTGACATTTACTATTATATAATAACAGGGTAAGATCATATTACCAATCTAGATTGTAGATCCATATTCTCTTTTTCAATACAATCAAAAAACATGTTTACATTATCTCTAAAAAGGTAACTAACGACAAATGCAAAGTATTTTGTTAACTTTATTTGGTATTAAAACAAAATAATCTTAATATTGTATTATATATTGAATGTAATATTATGAGGTACCTTATTTTTACAATAGTAATGTTTCTTGTTCATACTATGTATGCTCAGCAGCGACCTCAGTTCACCCAGTATATGCTTAATAAGTACTACGAAAATCCAGCTTATGGTGGTTTAGAAAGGTCATTGAGCGTATTCACATCTTACAGAGATCAGTATAGCGCTTTTCCTGGCAATCCAAGGACTTTTTATGTTGGAGCAGATATGCCATTTTACCTGTGGAATGGTGCGTTGGGTTTTACACTACACAATCAAAAAACAGGTTTGTTTGATAATACTAATTTGAAATTCTCCTATAATTATGTAGCAGGCACACCAGTAGGTTTTCTCTCATTTGGTGGTCGTGTAGGATTAGATATCCTTAGTATTGATGGGTCAGGTATCATTACTCCTGATGGAACTTACGAAGGCGTCTTTAACCATAATGATCCTTTTTTGCAAACATCGGTGGCTACTGGTTTTGGGCTATCTTGGGAAGCGGGTACATATTTCATGGGTAAAAATATAGAAGCTGGTCTTACTCTTGGCGAATTACCAACCCATCAGTATGGAGTTGGAGATGCCATATATAATAAGGCGTTTTTTGCAAGTTTATACTGTCAGTACAAATATTTTTATGATCAAAATACAGAAATCATACCTTCTGTTTTAATAAGAGCAGATGCAGCAGTTGTGCAGATTGATCTAGGTGTTTTAGGGAGATTTAATGAAAGTTTGTTTGGCGGCATCAATTTTAGGGGGTATAATGCCACTTCAATAGATGCTTTCTCTATCATCATGGGTACAAACTTAGGGAGGAAGTATAAAATTTCATATAGCTATGACTTTGGATTATCGGCATTAAGAAAATTAAATCAAGGAAGTCATGAAATTTTATTGTCTTACAACTTGCAAAAAATTATAGGTATTGGATTGCCCCCGAAGATCATTTATAACCCACGTGATCTCTGATAAAATCAGTCTATTTTCTGTTTTATCAATTATTTTCTATTTTTAGTAAATTTGCTTATTCGAAATTAATGTTAATTAATTTTGAATAAATTCTATTATTTATACTGATATTATTTTAAATATGGAATAATATACTTAAAATTAGATATATTTATTTTTTTCATATGAATGCCTAATTTTATTTTGACTAAAATGCAATATTTGATTGAAATCGTCGTTATTAAACTGCTAAAGAGTTTTTCAGAGATAAAAATATTTTAAAAAACGAATTTAAAATAGTTGTAGTTTTAAAATAGTCAGTTATCTTTACGTCGCTTTATTCCGAAGCCCATATTAATTATAGGTTAAATCGCTAAAAGAAATGAAAAGTTTATCAAGTTTAAGTGCTTTATTATTAGCCGTAATGCTAATCTCTTCTTGCGGTAAGCAAGAGTCCGGTCAGCTTACCGGTGCCCAAAATCGTCCCACATGGGCAGGCTTTAATCCATTTGGAATGGTGTACATCCCTTCAGGTACTTTGACTATAGGTCAGAGTGATCAAGATGTTTTTTCTACTTACGCCCAAAGACAAAAAGCAATTTCCATCTCAGGTTTCTTTATGGATGATACAGAAATCACCAATAATGAGTATCGCCAATTTGTAGAATGGGTCAGAGACTCTGTTGCTCACGAAACACTTGGCAATAAAATAGAAGATGATTTCGGAAATGAAATTATTGATTGGGAAATTCCAATAGATTATGATCTAAGTTCGGAAGAACTTGGGGACATGTACTATCAAGGTGACATGGCTTTTGAAGGTAAAAGAGAGCTAGATTATGCATCTCTAAAATTCAAATATCAATGGATTGATTGGCAAAAAGCAGCTCACGACAAAACAGCAACAAGGACATCTATTATAAATAAGGATGAAGTAAAAGTTTTCCCTGATACATTATGTTGGATTAGAGATTTTACATTTTCTTATAATGAGCCACACTCACGTAATTATTTTTGGCACCCAGCTTTTGATGATTATCCTGTAGTAGGTGTGAATTGGAAGCAAGCAACTGCATTCTGCCATTGGAGAACGAAACTTTGGGACCAGTTTAAAGCTGATGAACCAAATACTGAAGTTTTCAGATTGCCTTCAGAAGCTGAATGGGAATATGCTGCAAGAGGTGGACACGATATCTCTCCTTATCCGTGGGGTGGACCATATATCAGAAATGCTAAAGGATGTTTATTAGCAAACTTTAAGCCTGGACGTGGTAACTATCCAGAAGATGGTGGTTTACATACTGTAAAAGCTGATGCATACTTCCCTAATGACTATGGTCTTTACTGTATGGCAGGTAATGTTTCAGAATGGACATCTTCAGCATTCCACGAAAATGCATACATAAATGAACATGACCTTAACTCTGATTATAGATATGATGCTAAATCGGATGATCCAGAAGCTTACAAACGTAAAGTTATTAGAGGTGGATCATGGAAAGATATTTCATATTATTGTCAAACAGGTACAAGAAGTTGGGAATTCCAAGATACTACTAAGTCTTATATTGGATTCAGATGTGTCATTACATATCTAGGTAGATCAATTAACGATTTCTAGTACTATCATTTAATCATCTTATTATTTTGGCTAAAGATTGGATGCTTTATTTAGAGTTGTCCAGATGTATATCAATTTATTATTTAACAAATCACAAAATTTAATTCACAATGAGTTTTTTCAAATCACCTTCGTTTAAGTACATTAAAAATTTATTAATAGGTATTGGTGCTGCCGTTGTAATGATTGGGGCATTAGGTAAACTGAATAGTACCTCTTGGGGAGGTATGGCTATCACAGCGGGTCTATTAGTAGAAGCGTTTTTATTTGCAATGTTGGGTATCCTAGGACCTGAGAAGGATTATTACTGGGAGAAATTATATCCAGGTTTAGATTCATATGGTTCTAACATAGCTCCATTGACAGCTGGTGGTACTGCTTCTCCTGCTAGTAGAGCACTTAATGCTGAAGTAGTAGAAAACAAATTAGGCGGTATGTTGAGCGAGTTGCAATCAGTTGCGAAAAGCATGGGTTCACTTAAGGCTCTTCAAGAAGTTGATTTCTCTCAAACTGGAGAGCAATTAAAAACAATGAACAATTTTTATACTAGAATGAATGAGGCAATGCAAACACTTAATGCTAGTGTTGAAGATACTAAACAGTATCAAGCACAAATGGCTAGTCTTAGCAAAAACCTTACTTCTTTGAATGCGGTATATGGTAATGTATTGTCTGCATATCAGACAAAAGGTTAATCCCACCAATTCAAATTTATTATTTAATCGTATAAAAATTTAAAATATGTCAATACCTAAGGAACCGCGGCAGTTGATGATCAACGTAATGTATCTCGTACTGACTGCGCTATTAGCCTTGAACGTTTCTGCGGAGATTTTCAATGCGTTTGATATGGTAGATAAAGGATTAATTTCTGCAAATTCAACTTTAGAAGATTCAAACTCTAAAATGCCAGCTCTTATAAAAGAAGCAGCTAAGAAAAAGGAATC
>DAOLFJ010000095.1:0-14374 GCA_035326365.1 Saprospiraceae bacterium
TTTTCAGGTTTTTCGGGATCACGCAGGGATATCTGGGCAGTAAAGTTATCAAATCCCATTTTTTTAATGACCATAGTAGTCAGTTTGAGAACATTCTGAAACTCACCTTTTACTTGTTCTTTGGTACAAAATATGTGAGCATCATCTTGTGTAAATCCTCTCACTCTAGACAGTCCATGCAACTCTCCACTCTGCTCATACCTATATACAGTACCGAATTCGCCTATCCTTAATGGCAATTCTCTGTATGATCGTGGTCTCACTCCGAATATTTCACAGTGGTGAGGACAATTCATTGGTTTTAATAAAAATTCTTCTCCTTCTTTTGGCGTTTTGATTGGTTGGAAACTATCTTCACCGTATTTTGCGTAGTGTCCGGATGTGATGTAAAGCTGTTTGCTACCGATGTGTGGCGTCACTACCATTTGGTAACCTTGTTTCTCTTGCTCAGCACGAAGGAAGTTCTGAAGACGCTCACGCAACTGTGTACCTTTAGGCAACCAAATAGGGAGACCTTGACCTACTTTTTCAGAAAACATAAAGAGTTCTAGCTCGGCACCAAGTTTACGGTGGTCACGTTTTTTTGCTTCTTCTAGCATTTCAAGATATTCGGTAAGTTCCTTTTGTTTCGGAAATGTAATACCATATATCCTTGTCATTTGCTTACGTTTCTCATCACCACGCCAATATGCGCCCGCGAGACTCATAAGTTTGACAGCCTTAATATTGGATGTGTCTGGAATGTGAGGCCCACGACACAAATCTGTAAAATTGCCTTGTGTATAGAAAGTAATTTTTCCATCATCTAGACCTTCAAGCAATTCTAATTTATACTCATCATCTTTCTCGGTAAAATATGCAATTGCATCTGCTTTAGACACATCTTTGCGCTCAAAGGTGCTTTTAGCCCGAGCGAGTTCGAGCATTTTTTCTTCTATTTTTGGCAGATCTGTAGGCGTCAAAGTAGTGCTACCCATGTCCACATCATAATAATAGCCATTGTCTATTGCAGGTCCGATGCCGAATTTTACACCCGGATACAAGGCTTCTAGCGCTTCTGCCATCAAGTGTGCAGATGAATGCCAATAAGTAGCCTTACCTTCCTTATCATTCCAAGTGAATAATTTAACATTGGCATCTGTCTGAATAGCTCTATTTGCGTCAACGACTTCACCATTTACAGATGCTGCGAGTACATTTCTGGCAAGACCTTCACTTATCGAAAGTGCAATACCCATAGCAGATACTCCTTGTTCGTATTGTCTCACACTGCCGTCAGGCAGTGTTATATTAATCATTTGCATAATATCTATTTTGAACGTGCAAAGGTAGGAATTTATTCATCTAATTTACGAATTTTAAATTACTAATTAGGAATTGAAATTTTGGGAAGGTGTGGATTTTGGGTGGTGGTAGGTGGATTTTGGTAGCGATTTTTATTAAATACAATTAGGAATAAGAAATTTTTGACAGTTTAATTGGTGTTAAACGTCATTGACAGTAATATTGCTGTGAATCTACAAGTATATAAGTTCTATTTGGAAGGGTTGAGTACTTTAAAAATTAATTCGAAGTACGAGACATAATAAATATGTGTACTTTGAAAAAACAAACTTGCTATTGTTAATTCCTACCTATGTTTATTTCTAGTTAATGGTAACTAAAGAAACGAAATAGATAACCTTGAAGATTAGGCAAATAATAATCTGTAAAAGATAATGTAATCTAGCAGTTTTGGATGATCTTCACAAGTTTCACGAAGTCTTGCCACCTTATCATTATACAAATAGGATAACCTACAAAAAATGCTCTCCAGTGTCAATAGTGTATGGTAAATTGATTACCAACGAATCCGTTGTTATTTATTTTACCAACGAATTTGGTGGGAAAATAATTTAATGAAAACTCATTTTCGTAGAATCAATAAACCAATAGCCTACATCATAAATTTTTTCACTTCCTTCTACCCTAATGAATCTACCATCAGAAAATGTGAACACATCCGAGAAACTTCCTTTTATCTTATATTTTTGCTGAATTGGACCTTTAGTGTTCTTAGCATTAAGCATCTTAATATTTAGATAAAATAATTCCGCATCAGTTAATTTTAAATAGCCTTTCTCATCGCTTGTTTGGATTTCAGAACTTAGAGTTACTATTTCATTATTATTTTTCAAAGGCTTACACTGACAATCCTTAGACTTATAAATTGTCCTAATAGGATCATAAGCCATAAAAAGCTCAATAGGTGTATTGTCGTCTATTATTTCAATTTCTTTCATTATTCTATTGTCATTAAAGAAAGCTAGAGTATTTTTTTGCTTAGGCTCAGTCTGAGATATACCACCATAAGACAAATCATTATATTCGGTCTTAAGCTCAGATATCTTACTATATTTGAATAATGAAAAAATACTATCTGTTACTCTTTTATCTAATAAACATGTTTGGTGGCCATACAGATCATCATAACCATTGAGTTCTAATAACATTTTACCACTTTTATCTAAGTATGTCTTGTAATCGGATAAATGTTTATTTAAACCATTTGTAATCAGTATTATTTCTTCAATATCATTATCAAACTCATTTCTTTCAGCCACTCTCTTAAATATCAATTGTTTTTCTGTTGTTGTTGTTATTATTAATGTATCAGATGTTAACTTCTTAATGTTGAATTGATCCCATTTTTTACTTGAAAGATTAAAGATTTTTAACAGATTGCCTTCATATTTAAAATCTGTGTTACTACCTAGATAAGTTATAAAAGTTCTAGGATCTTCAAATACATATGAATAGAAACTTGGATAAATATTACATTTACTATTTTCTTTAAAAGTTATATTTCTTATAAAATGATCAAATTTTGTTTCCCCTTGGATTTCATTACATAATTGCCATTCGCCAACTAAATTATTATCAAAGCTTTGGCTAATTGTATTTGATTTACATCCATGTAAAAATAACATAGTATATAAAAAAGCTACAATCCATTTACTTAAAGTCATAATACAAATATCTAGTTATCCACCTCCAATATCTTCACCTCTGTCCTCCTGTTTTGAAGGTGTAGATCTTCATCACATACCACCCCATTTTTACATTCGTTAATGAGTTTGTACTCCCCATAACCTTTGGAGATGAGTCTATTTTTGGCGATGCCTTTCTCGACCAAATATGCGACAGCTGATGCAGCTCTTTTTTCAGAGAGTTTTTCGTTATATCGATCATTGCCACGTGCGTCTGTGTGAGAACTTAACTCTATGCGAATGCTCGGATTTTCGTTGAGAAAGGCGATCAATCGATCTAATTCAATGGCAGCATCGGGTCTTATATTCCATTTGTCGTAGTCATAAAGAATGTTTTTTAAGACGAAAACTTGATTGACTTTGGGCTTTTTGAATGAAATTTCTATTTCTGGATTGGTCGTTTTATACTTGGTTCCTATGACGCCTGTTTCTTCTAAAGATCCGTGAATCTTTGCTTTATAGTGATAAAATCTGTTTATAGGTAGGTCGATTTTGAACTGTCCTGAGCTGTCAGTCACCACTGTAAAAACTTCTTTTGACAACGTATCTACAAAATAAACACTGACATTTGGGTATCCTATTTTTGTTTCTTCTTCAAATACTTTTCCTAAGGTCGCCATTACTTTTTCTTGATAATTAAAAACGATCCTTATGGTATCTCCGAAGCATTCATCTGAAGATGCAGCACCATAAAAAGATTTTCCTTGATAGATCGTTCTAATTTCTGTTTTTGTGCCATCTTTTAGTTCGTGGTACACCAATCCATTTTCTAAACTGATAAGATTTTCTTTTAATTTTTGATTTTCAATAATATCATAAGTTAGCGATGTGACCATTTTATCTTCATGAAAATCGTATAGTCCTGCTATGATCGTACACTTGTTTTTTTTCTCAAAAAAATAAATATCTTCGTTGCCGCTTGGTTCGTTTCTATTGGATGTAAAATAGCCTGAATGAAGATTATCTGAACTAAAAAGCGAAAAATCATCTCCTTGAGAATTGAATGGCTGAGCTAAATGAACGGGATCTGACCAATTTCCGGTTGTAAATGTGGTACTAAAGATATCCAAGCCACCCAATCCGCCATGTCCATCAGAACTAAATGTAATGGTGCTATCATTCAGAAAAACAGGAAAAACTTCGTTGTATGGCGTATTAATAATGGTTTTAAATCTTTTGGGAATGGACCATTTTCCAGATTTCTCTAAAGTACAAAAATATAGATCCATCCCGAATGTGGTGTAACTATCAGAAGAAAAAACAAAGAGTTTTCCACTAGGTGAGAGCGTAGGATGGGCAAAGTTATATTCTGGTTTATTGTGTATAAATGGAATTGGTTCTATCCATTTTTCATTTATCCTTTTAGTCTCCATGATCATTAACGTAGCTGTACTTTTTTTATTGGTCTTGGCACTATTTGCTGTGAAATACATGATGTTTCCATCTGAACTAAACGATGAGCTACCAATATTGTATTTAGCAAAAAGTTCGGGTGCAAATTCAGATACCATATTATTTGTAGAATCATAAACCATCAATGAAGAATAGGCTTGTCCTGTAAATAAATCTTTTTTTCCGATAAGGGTAGAGCTAAAAACGACCTTATCTCGCCACACAACAGCCGCATAATCTGCTTCGGCTGTATTAAATGTTGGTTTTGAAATATTGTATGTTTCTTTTTCTCCTAGGATTTTTAAAGATGATTGTAAACGCAAAAAATCCGCATCTTTGGGATGACGAATCGACATGGAGTCCACAAATTTTCTGCAAAGTTCTGTTTGCTCAGATGCTAATAGAGATGATGCATACCAATATTTGGCTTTTAGCGACGTAGATTTTTCTTTTAAAATAATCTGATAATATTCAGCTGCTTTGGTATAATTATCCAATATTCGATAACTGTCAGCTAGTCGCTCTATGGTTTTAAGGTTTGATTTATCATCTTTCAAACATTTTTCGTATTCAGTAATGGCTTTATGGTATTGCATAAGTTCGTATGCTTTATCGCCTTTTTTACAGTCTGATGCCGATATTTGGACAGAAAATAATACCAAACTCATGAAAACTATAATTCTAAACTTCTTCATTTCCTTCATAATGCTAAAATCTTGACAAAGTTGAGAATTTGTGTATAGATGGCACACGCACTTCTTTTTTTCTCCATGTATATAACAAAACAAACTCATGGGCGCCATCTGCAATCACCCGAAAATCCGAAAAAGTATAATCATAAGCATAGCTAAATACAAGATCTTTGGTAAGTGCCACATCAAACATTCCCGAAATGGCATCTCCTGTCCTATACCCTAAGCCAAAAGAAAAAATATCCTTATACCACATCTGCGCATTAAGATCGACCTGAAGTGGTGCCGCAGGATGATATTTGACAAAAACCGAAGGTTTCAATTGTAAATCTGTGTTCGGAATATCAAATACATGACCTGTCGTAAAATAATAATGATGACTCAAAAATGCAGCATCGTCTTCGTACGTAAATCGACCATCAGGAATGGAAGAAATCACAGCAGGTACTGAAAAACCTACATAACTCTTGTCGTTGTTTAAAAAGAGCCCAAAACCTGCTTTCGGAACCACTACCTGAATATTTTCACTATAAATTGGGTCGATTTGACCAGGATTTGGCGTGATGACATCTGCAAAATCACTAGATATAATACTCGCGCCACCTTTGATACCAAGTGACAAAACATATTTACTTGAGATCGGAATCCTGTAAGCATAGTTTGCATGAACGCCTGTGTGCATATCAAAACCGATTTTGTCCCTAAAAATATTGAGACCCAAACCAGCACGACCATCATTTAAGGAAGATTCGGCAGCGAGTGCAATGGTACTCGGCGCACCAGCTATTTTTGCCCACTGTGTCCTATAAGCAAGTGATGTCAAGATACCATCCGTGCGACCCGTGGAAGCAGGATTGTACAACATATTGCTGACAAAAGTATATCTAGTAAACATGGCATCTTGCTGTCCATAAGATACAAGCGACATACCCAATAAGTATAAAATGACTAATATTCGATTCATCGGTATCATTTTTTTCTAAGATCTACAAATCCAACCCGTGTCACGCCTTCCGATACAAATTCTATGGAAATATAGTAAGTTCCCTGCGGCAATTCGCCAAGATTATTACTATATCCATCCCATTTATTGTCCCACTCGACCATCTGATAAACTTGATTGCCCCATCTATTATAGACTGTAAAAATCATAGGACCACAAAGTTCGATGTCTCCAAGAGTATAAAAATCATTGATACCATCATTATTTGGTGTAAATGCGTTGGGAATGGTAGGAATGTCAGTGACACAAGAAGGCGTGACTATAATCCGCACCGTTCGTGTGGCTACACATCCATCATCATTGGTAACTTCTAAGGTATAAATGATATCTTCTTGTGGGAAAACAAGCGGCGAAGGACAATCGTCACAACTCAATCCAGTAGATGGTGACCATCGATAAGTACTAAATCCACTTGGCGCAGTAAGCGAAATGGTATCTCCAGATTTGACACTATACTCTATATCAAGACTAGTCAAATCAGGTAAACTATTTAAGGACACGGTGACGCAAGAAATACTATCACAACCATTGACTGAAGTGAAGTTGCCACAATATTCTCCAGCTTGTGTGATGGTTTGACCATTAAAAATATAGGTATCGCCAGCACAAATATCTACTGCTTGATCTTGACGAGCACCAGGTCTCACTGTGAGTATTTTGCAAACGACAGTGACACAAGCACTATTTGCTACTTTTATAGTGTCGCAATAAGTGCCTTCTAAAGATATATTTTCATCAAAAATGACGATACTTTCACCTTCACAAATGGACAATTGTTCGCTCATGCGAATGGTGTCTGTGAATGTATTGATCGTGAATGACCTTTCGGAAATACACATGTCTTGATCTTGTGCAGTAATCAAAAATGTCTCTTGGTCAAACATAGCATCAATAGATATATCGGAACATTGAGGATTCAAGCATTCTACAAAATTGGATGGTCTGACGATGTAGGTCTGACCACCTGCGAGATTTAAAATAACTTTTTCTCCCCTACAAATTCCCAAAGTATCTGCCACGCCAGTGACCATAAATGCTTCATAAAAGTTAATAGGAACATCTACATTTGTAACACAATTCTGATTGCGCACTTCTAACTTCAAATTGATATCTTGCTGAGTTAATATGGAAGGATTGGTGCTATTCAGATCACTAAGTGCACCACTTGCATTCAACCATCGGAAAGTAGTATTAGGCTCTAAAACTAAATTTAATTGTGGTGTGGGACCATAACAAAACAGAGAATCATAAATGACTTCAACAGATGGTTTATTTCTTACATTTACTGCAAAAGTGCCTGATCCACTACATCCATTTTGATCTGTGATTGTAACTGAATATGAAGTCGAAATCGATGGATTAGCAAAGAGTACCTGATTGCCATTCTCTATGATATTAGGTCCATCCCATATGTATGAAGTACCTAATGTTGCTATAGCCGTAAGCGTGTCACCTGCACAAATACTTAGATTCTGGGAAAGAACTGTTGGTTTGGGCTGAATGGTAATATCGTATTCGTATAACGTCTGACAACTATTGCTATTGGTCGTAATCAAAACTCTGGTTAAAGTGATCGGATTTGGTGTATTATTATCCACACTAAAACTTGGATTTGGACATTGTGTACATGATAATCCTTCAGCCATATTCCACTGATAAACAACATTTGGAGTAGGAGTCACACCTAAATTAATAGCATCTCCCGAACAAACAATTATTGGTTGTGTGGTAATTTTTGTGGGAAGTTTTATGGTAGAAACCAGGTCTTCGCAAATACAATTGTCAGCTTTTGGTACAACAAACAATAGACTGCAAAAATCTGCATTTCCTATTCCATTCAAAGTCACGATCTTTGTTATTGTCTTATTTGTTTCATCAAATCCATTAAAAATAACATCACTCAAAAATTGATCTCCTACACTTAAGATTCCATTTCCATCTAAATCAAAATACAATTTCCCTACAACATCATCCGAAATATTGTCAGAAACATTGCTAAGGGTCACAGTAACATTAGCATTCAATGAAGCATCCGTTTCTACTTGAAAGCTATTAATCTCAAGCACAGGATTTTCTTGTGGAATAGTCAAAATCGATGATCCAGTGATGGTCTCTATATCGCAATCTTCCATTGATGATGTACAAAAAGCACTTGCGCTAAGCGTAGTATAGATATTTATAATCGTTGGTTGACATGCAGCATTTTCAGCTTTTTTCAACCAAAATGTCATGTCAATATTAGGAGATGTAGAATTTATATTCCAAACTAGTTTGTCGTTTTGTTGAGAAGGTATATTATTGGCCAAATTTCCAATGGCTGAATTGGGTATAAATGACCAACCTTGCGGCAAATCTACATATATCTTTCCTTCATTTGCTGCCGGCTTGTCAAATGAAAAACTTATTTGCAGAGAATCATTTTTGCAATTTGGCGACTTCGTATAGTTACTCGAGAGATTTAAGGTATAAGGAGGCAAAACACCATTGATGTTAAATGAATTGCTGACTTTGGCAACCTTGTTGGTTGGAATATTACAAATTTGATTGGCATCCGTATTGTAAACAATTGTTGTCCCAGAAATAAAATCACAATTGGTAGTTGTATTAAAAACGATATCAAATCCATTATTTGGCGAGAATGCTGTCCCATTAAGTCCTGACAACTTATGTAATGGCCAAATATCATTCAGTACCCATAAAAAATTATTCCCACCTATCATTATTGGATCGGGAATAGCAAATGATTGCGTGCCTCTTGATGGATAAAAAAGCCTACAACTACCAGGAATTAACGTCATTCCTGTAGGTAAATTCATGCCAACATTCATATCAAGCGCTGTACCTAGTCCTGCATTATAGACATAAAGTGTATTGGCTATTTCTGTGCATAAAGAGATATCAGTATTGACAATCTCAGGTTGTAAATCAATAACACTTCCTGGAAAAGTGACAAGAACACTATCCCTTCCAATAAAACATGGACTAGATGCAATATCTGTATAAATACCACAGTCATATCCGTACTCGATAATAATTTTTTCTTCGCCACAACTCTCTGAATCAGCTATGAACTCAATGTTTTTTAATTCAGCTTTTTCTAATGTCCCAAGATAATAAATACCGTTGTTCAAATCGAAGTCAGCACCTGTATCTGGGTTATAAATACGAACATTTTTAAGTCCTGATGTTGTAATGACTCTCATAAAAAGATCTTTGACATCGAATTTAAAATTAGTTTTTTCAAAGACCTTCATCTCAAACCCAACCTTATTTGTAAATGCAGTAATATTTTTTTGATTAAGCTCAAGAGCTAAAGTTGGTAAGGAATAAAAATTTTGAACTGTACCCACGATAGAATCAGGAAAATAAAGCTCACCGATGTCATTCTTATCAAGAAATATAGTGTACACAAACGGAGTCGGAGTTACTTTTGACAAACATTCTTTGAGTCTTCGTACTATCTTAAATTTATATTGATTGCCTGTAAAACCACCTGCAAATGGGAAAACACCCGACAAGTCATAAAAATATTCATTAGTACTAGTAATGACTGGCTCAAAAGAATAGACATTATTTTTGTACTCTATTGTCAAAGTCTCGAAATCAAAATCTGGCATTTTAGTGATTCGAATACCTTTAGGTCGGGCCACTTCTCTTAATTCATTCGGAGATTTAAGATCATGACCAATATTCATTACAAAAATCAAATTGTTATATGCACTCTCATCACAAATTCCTGCTTCGTTAAATATAAGTGAACTCAAAACAGGAGCCGTAAGGTTAAAGCCTGCCACTGTCACCACTTCTTCAAAACAGTTACAAATAGAATAGCTACTATCATCTCCCAATGGTTGATTATCTAGGACCGATTTTGTACGATATTTAAATGTCACATACTGTCTAAAGGCCAACTCATTTTGAACAGCTTGGTATGCTTCAATATCAAACCTACTATTTGTCTCTAAATATACAGAATCGCCTTCTTGATATCTAAAATCTGAAGGGAATGTAGGATACATCATGTGTAAGGTAGCCGTTGATAAATCAAAATTATTTGTATTACCTATTAAAACCGAAGTTATATTATCCAAATTGTAATAACGATTTTCAGACTTATCAAATATTCTCAGAACTGAGCTGTATTGTTTAAGTGCTTTGCCTTCACCCATAATTAAATTCTGCATAAATTCAGTGTTGGCTTCATTTGATGACAGGAATTCTACTTGCTCGAGTAGGACATATAAATTACTAAAGGACGATCCAGGTACATCCACTTTTATGACACCATCAAAAATTATTTTCATAGTATCGCCAGGCATAAACTCAGTGAGACGCAACGTAGAAGGATTAATAATATTATTTGCGTCGGGAAATCCATTGTTATCTTTGTCAGAAAGTCCATAGTTTGTCCTTAATAATTCAAATCTATGGTCATAAAACCCAGGTATGGTATCATAACATATCTCTTTATTGTCACATAAGAGTTTAAAACTAGAGCCATAACAGCTTTTAAGTAATCCTTCATCAGGACAATTGCCTCCGAAATCTATACTGGTTTTGGAGTTTATAAAATCAGAATCTTCTATGATAAAACAAAAAAATGTACAGCTACTATACGGTCTATGGACACATGGTTCAGTCGAAGAAACAGCATCACAATTCATAATGAAGGGAATAAACATCTCCAAATCTTTTGAAGATAGTGGTAGATTATACGATAACTTGATCTGAACTCGACCATTAGTAAAACTAGTATCGATAGCAAAAGGTAACTTATCTCCCAACTTAAAATCTGTAGTAAGCAATTCTAAAATCGTGGGAAAGTCAAATTCTATGGTGATTACCCCTTGAGTTTGAATAAGTTTATCGCCAAATATGGTGTATTTAGCAAATGCAGTGTCCAAATCCTGCAAAGGTCCTCCCAGGCTATCTAATAGAAAAAATGTCTCTAATGCCGATCTTAAAGAATCAGCAGAAACGCCCTTGCCCGTAAAATTAATATCATTAAACTCAGAACACTCCTTTTCGTAACTATAACTGTACCGCCAGGCATTTAATTTAGGGTCGCAATCTACTTCCTCACAAAAAGCTGTTTGCCAGGTGATTGTAGATAATTTTTGACCATTTAGGGGTTCGAATCTAGGCACTTTTATCACAGCAGTTCTAGCTAGAGACTCACCACACTCATTAGTAAACAAACCTTTGTAGGATATATTATTTGTAAATGGAGCAGTAATCGAACCAACTTTGATACCTCTATTACCCAATGTTTGGTATATTTCTAATTCGAAATCTAGGAGTGCGTTTTTATGAAAACTCTCTAAAATTTCTAGTTTTTGGAGTGCCATACCTGGGAAATAACAATCAGGATTCGTAGAAGTCGTTCTAATTCCAATTTTTGGACCTTTATCTTGACTTGGCAGTATTTTGATAGTTGCATTTGCTTTTACATTTTGGCAAATAATATTATTGCATCCCCAAGACACATCAATCGTAGCAGTATTAAACTGATTCTCAAATGTACATGTGTTTATTTTCAATTTCTCCACGATGACTATCTCTTCATTAAAATCTAAGAAATCATCTTTATTGCCTATTTTCCTGAAATCCAATGCACCATATGAGTGTTCGATTATTTTTGTTGTTTTTGTAATCAGCAAACCACCTTCGAGAGAAATATCCACATTTCCATCATGTGTGTTTTTATATTTTAATTGAGCCAACTTACCTAGCCTAGCGTTTTTTAAAGTTATTTTGCGTGTGACGACATCATTAAATTCTGCCTCTGTATATGGATTTTCTATTCTTGTTATAACCAAATTTGGTGATTGCACATTAAATGGCAATGAACTAGATTCTGTAGTATTATTATTTGCTGTGAAAGTTGACTTAATATTAAAGATCTCAAGATCATTCAAACATGCGACAGCATCACATCCTATATTTGCACTGATAATGAATGTATATTTCTCACCAATTGCAATATTATTGAGTGTAAAACTTGGTGCGTTTACATTGGCTATATTTTTCTGAGTAGCATTGGTGGCAGATGTAGGGATATAGGCAAATCCACATGGCAAGTCAATGGAAATCTCAGGATTATTGAGTATCGCCGATCCATTATTAGTGACTTCAAAAGTGATCACATTTTGTTCGCAAACGGTGAGATTATCGGAGACAATATACGTTACTGTTTGGCCTGAAATCTTTTGACTTTGGACAATGCAAATGAGAAGAAAAAGTAAAATTATCTTATTCAAAATTATGGTGTTTTCTTTACAGTTCAAAAATAGTTTTATTTTTTAGAAAACAGAGAAGATTATTAGTTAATTTTAAAAAAAATATCTGACAAGTATTTTATAAGACATATTTAAAATTAAAACTCAAAATAACATTAAAACAAAATATTACTACAATCTGAATCTCAATAATTTATTTCTTAAGATCAAAGATAGAAATAATAATTCCTTTTGTCTTCTTTTTAATCTTAATCTCAACCTTATTCTTATCCTTAAAATCAACCTTAACCCACCTACATCAAATCTGCCAATTCCATCCACTTTTCTTCCTTCTCTTCTAGTTGGGATTGGATATTGTCTAGCTCTTTGGAGAGTTCCATGATTTTTTCAGGACTTAAACTTGCATCATCAAATTTTGAAGTTATTTCAGCCTTTTTCTCTTCCAATTTTTTAATTTCTTTTTCTATCCTAGCGAAATCCTTTCGTTGCTCAAAAGTCGCTTTACTTTTTTCTTCTTCCTTTATTTCTACTATTTCTATAGGAGATTTATCGACTTTTGACTTGTCTCGATCTTCTGCTTTTTTAAGTTCGCGATAGTCAGAATAAGTACCATTATAATCTCTCAAAACAGCATTTCCTTCTAGAATAAATAAATGATCTACCAACTTATCCATAAAATATCTGTCGTGTGTCACAATGATCAGACAACCTGGAAAATCAGATAAATATTCTTCCAATACATTGAGTGTGATGATATCTAGATCATTGGTAGGCTCATCGAGAATCAAAAAATTAGGATTTTTCATCAAGATGGTCAATAAATATAACCTTCTTTTTTCGCCACCACTCAGCTGAGATACATAGACCCTTTGCTGTGATCTCGGAAATAAAAATCGTTCAAGCATCGACTCTGCAGATATCTTTTGTCCTTTGTCTAGCGGTATATACTCTGCAATATCTCTGATGACATCAATGACAGTTTTATCTTCATTGAGCACCAATCCATCTTGTGTGTAGTAGCCAAACACAATGGTATCGCCCACTACAATTTTTCCACCATCAGGCTTGATATCTTGGGTGAGAAGCTTTAGGAAAGTAGATTTTCCAGTTCCGTTTTGACCTACGATACCTATTCTTTCTCCTTTTTTGAATTTGTATGTAAATCCATCCAATATCTTTTTATCACCAAAATTCTTAACGATCGAATGAGCTTCCAATATCTTCGACCCTAGTCGAGATGCTTGGATATTGATCTTCATATCGTCATTATTGAGCCTGACACTTGCTTTTTCTTTGATCTCGTAGAAGTCATCTATTCTAGATTTTGCCTTTGTGCTTCGCGCTTGCGGCTGACGACGCATCCATTCTAGTTCTTTAGAAAAAAGCTTTTTGGTCTTTTCAAGATTTGCAGCATCATTGAGCAATCTTGCTTCTCTTTTTTCGAGATATTGGGAGTAGTTGCCGCGATACATGTATGTATTGCCATTTTCTAGCTCGATGATTTCATTGCAGACACGCTCTAGAAAATATCGATCGTGCGTCACCATAAAAAGTGTCAGATTGGGCTGCTGTAGGAAGGTCTCCAACCATTCGATCATCTCCATGTCCAAGTGGTTGGTAGGTTCGTCGAGAATTAGAAAATCTGGTTCTTCTATCAAAATCTTGGCAAGTGCTAGACGTTTTTTCTGTCCACCAGACATTTGACCTGTTTTTTGGTCCATATCTGTGAGTAGCAATTTATGGAGAATCTCATGGATTTTTGATTCTAGATCCCATGCTTTTAGGTCTTCGAGTCTTGTGACACATTTCTGAAGTAAGGCATCATCATTCATCAAAAGTGCTTTTTCGTAATCTCTGACAGCAATAATGGCTTCATTATCAGAATCAAAGATGGTTTCGAGCACAGTAGCATTGGGATCAAAAGCAGGGTCTTGCGTGAGTATGGATGTTTTTATTTCTTTAGAGATGATGATTTTTGCATTCTCACCATCCGATCCTTCTTCACCACCTATGACTTTG
>DAOLFJ010000468.1:0-2835 GCA_035326365.1 Saprospiraceae bacterium
ATTTTTGGATGACCCTACATCGCCAACACCTACAATCTGTAATCCTACAGGGAATGTAGATTACTTGGTAAAAGTTACATTTATCTCTGGCGGTCAAAGTTGCGAGTACACAGCTTTCTATCCTGTAGTAGTAGAAACTAGAGTGGTAGAAGAAGTGATTGCAGACCAATACTTGTGTAACGGTCCTAAGACTTTTACAGCACCATCAGGATACGCTTTCTATAACTGGTATCGAGCAAATGGTACTTTAGTACAGCCTGGTACAAGTCAGACATTTGTGGTGAATGTTGAAGGGGATTATTATGTAGAATATTATAATTCTGGAGATATATGTATTACTAGGAGTGCTTTGTTTAGAGCACAGAGATGTTTGGACATGACCAAAACATTGGCTAATCTAGTACCTGTACCCGGACAACCAAATAGATATACCGTAAGTTATACAGTGACTGTCACCAATCCTAGTCAATATGCAAACGAATACGACTTATTCGATATGCCACAGTTTGAAGATGATATGGTGATCCTATCTGCATCTTATACCAGCACGATAGGCTTGAACAATCCAGCGTTGAGTGTATCACCTGCGGCACCAGGATGGTTGTTGGCTAGTGATAGGGCAATAGCGGGAGGCAATACTGTACATACATTTACAGTAACAGCTGTTGTGACTTTAGATTTAGAAACAGCAGCAACGCCAGGAGATGAAAATTATCTAGCGTGTGGCGAAGGAACAAATACTGTACCATCAGCAGGACAAGGTTTATTTAATAGAGCATTGTTAGATTTGAATGATGATGCATCATTCGAAGTGATAGATACGGCTTGTACAGACGTGCCATATTTGGTTTTGACAAAAACACACACTAGTACTGTAGGTACAAGTGTCAATTGTTATGACGTTACCTATACGGTTACCGTACAGAACATAGGAGGAGCAGTAGGTCAGTATGACTTAGTGGACGACCCTAACTATGACACTGATTTTGTGATCAACAGTGCGTTCTATCTTACAGATGCTACAGGAAATCCTGGTGGAAACTTACCGATAGCATCAGCGTTTTACAATTTAGCAAATGATCAGTCCATTGCCGTCGGCAAATTGGATACTTACACCATCACAACCAATGTATGTATAGATCTAGAGACACCAGGTAGCCCAGGTAATGAAGTATATACAGCATGTGGTACGGCTACTCCTGGCAATCCTACAGATGGTGAAGGTTTGTACAACCAAGCAAGATTAGATGTAAATAATGATGGTGTAGCAGACAGAGATGCTGAAGCATGTGATGATGTACCATACTTTACCTTGGTAAAAACCATAGCAAGTGTCACACCAGCAGCCAATGGAACATTTGATGTAGTCTATCAAATAGAAGTCAGAAATATAGGTGGAAAGGTAGGGAATTACGACCTTAAAGATTTACCAGATTTTGATGATGATATTAACATCAACACGGTATCATATACAAGTACAGTACCGAGTGGTGGACCGTTAACTGTAGTACCACCAGTAGGAGGATGGATATTAGCAAATGATCAGTCATTAGCAGCAGGAGGATTACATACTTATATAGTTAATGTAAATACATCTTTAGAACTTACGGCAGGAACACCAGGAGATAATACGTACACTGCCTGTGGTGAGACCATACCAGGTACTCCACAAGCAGGTGAAGGATTGTTCAATACTGCATTGCTTGATGTAAATAATGATGGCATTGATGATATCGAAGATGAGGTGTGTGGTGATTTACCATCAATCAGTATGACCAAAGACCTAGTAAGTGTAAGTAGCCAATTGCCAAATGGCAGCTACAATGTAACTTATACAGTAGTAGTCACCAATAATGGTGGTCAGGTTGGTACTTATGATCTATTCGATCTTCCAATCTTTGATGACGATATCGTGATCAATAGTGGAAGTTATACAAGTACCATACCTACGAATGGTACCTTGCCAGCAGTAGTTCCATCTGCACCAGGATGGGTACTTGCGACAGATCAGTCCATTTCGACAGGAGCTACGCAGACTTATACCTTAGTGGTCAATGTAAGCATGGACCTAGAGACAGCGAGTTCAATAGGCGATGAGAACTATGTAGCGTGTGGTGAGGGTACCGGAGGTGTGCCTAGTGCAAATCAAGGTTTATACAATATAGCTAGCATAGACGCTAATAATGATGGCATGATCGACGATACGGATGATGCATGTGGCGATCTACCATATTTGATATTGACAAAGAGCCTAGTAAGTACAGTAAATACTAGTCTAAATTGTTATGATGTCACCTACTTAGTTACTGTTGAGAATATTGGTGGTGCTTCGGGGCAATATGACTTGGTAGATGATCATAACTTTGATACAGATTTCGTAGTCAACAGTAGTTCATTTACCACTGATGCTCTAGGTAATCCAGGCGGAAATCTATCTGTTGGAGCAAGTTTCTATGTATTAGCAAATGACCAAGGAATAGTTGCTGGCAAATTAGATAGCTATACTATAACAAGTAATGTCTGTATAGACCTAGAGACACTATCTAGTCCAGGTGATGAAGTATATACATCTTGTGAGACAGGAACACCTGGAAATCCAACAAGTGGCGAAGGATTGTATAATGAGGCACGACTAGATACCAATAATGATGGTACTCCAGACAGATCGGCTGAAGCATGTGATGATGTACCATATCTTACTCTAGACAAACAGTTTGTTTCTGTCATCCAACAACCGGATGGTACTTACAATGTACTATATAGTATCGTTGTAAGAAATATAGGTGGTAAGGCAGGTCAGTATGACTTATCTGATATTCCTACTTTTGATGATGA
>DAOLFJ010000469.1:0-2832 GCA_035326365.1 Saprospiraceae bacterium
GGCGGGCTTAGGTATGGGAGAGCTTGGAAAAGAAATGGGAAGTTTATTTAGTGGTCTGGCAGAAGGAGGTATCGGGATGACAAAATCTATTCTTGAAAACATGACCTTAGATGTAGAATTGCAGGCTGATGGTGACCTGAAGGCATCTGGAAGTGTATTAAATATAGGGTTAAATGACAAAACATGGAAGGTAGTTGGTGATGAATTTATTCTTACTGACAGCACTAAAAATGAAGACCAAGTTTTAAAAATATCAGACAGAAATGAAAGCGGATTTACCTTGACAAAAGATGAAGTTATTATTAAATTGGTCAAAAAGTAAAACCAAATTAGCTTTCTTCTAACAAGCTATCCAAATAGTCTTTCTCTTCCTTGATTTGGTCAAATTTCTTAAAATTATATGAAGTTGATCCGTTTTTAGCAATGGACATCGTTTTCCATTCACTTTTACGTAGTTGTTTACATTTATATACTATCTGTCCTATATGGTAACTGTAATGACAAAGTTGTCTTATGATAGCATCGGAAACTTTGATACCTTCGTTTCTGATGTAAATGATACGGTCTAAATCAGAAGTAGTGAGAGAATCTAATGTCTCAAAAAGTGTAGACCAACCAGATTCCCATACTTCTATCGCTTCTTCTTTAGTTTGAATAATTTCCTCAAATTCTGAATCTCTATTCCTCCATGCTTTTTCTCCATCTTCTGTAAAAATATTGGTCCACCTTGATTTCATATTTCCAGAGAGATGTTGAATGATCATAACAATGCTATTATCATCTTCATGTAATCTATGGAATAATGCTTCTGATTCAATTTGGGCCATGGATTTATCCGCTAGTTGCTTGTAATACTTAAATTGTTTTATGGAAGAAGTTAGCATAATTGTATCTGATTTTGCCATAAAAGTACATTTTTTTTAAAATAAATCTAGAATAATTTTGTGACACATTATAAAAATGTTTAATTTGTATAAAATTTGAACACATTGTCATTTAACATCATCACAGATCTTTTCATTAATCACCTTCGAGTAGAAAAAAAGTATAGTGAACACACTTGTATTTCATATAAGAATGATTTAAATCAATTTTTCGAATATTGCACATTTGATTATGAAATGTCAGAAGTTAGGCTTATTAAACATCTTCACATCAGGAGTTGGATCGTAAGTTTAATGACAAACAACATTTCACCAGAATCTGTCAATCGTAAAATTTCAGCACTACGGACCTTATATAAATGGCTCCTAAAAAAAGGAACAGTTACAAACAATCCTATGCTTAAGATCATGGCGCCTAAAAAGTCTAAAAGATTGCCCGTGATTATCCAAGATGTAAATATGGATAGGTTACTAGAGTCTGATCTCATTAGTTCATCACAAAATCCATATTCAGACGCGAGAGATACTTTTATTATTGATCTATTATACAGTACTGGAATAAGAAGAGCTGAGTTAGTTGCCTTAAAGGTGGGAGATATAAATTTAAGCAGAACAGAAATCAGAGTATTGGGTAAAGGTAATAAAGTAAGAAGTATCCCTATGACTCAGCACTTGATCGAAGCTTATAAAAAATACATAACTTTTAGAAATAATTTGGTCTATATAGAAAGCGATGTTTTGTTTTTGACAGAAAAAGGCAAAAAAATATATCCAAGGCTAGTACATACTATAGTACAGAGAAAATTGTCATCCGTTACTTCTTTGGATAAAAAAAGCCCCCACATATTGCGACACTCATTCGCCACACACATGTTGGATAGAGGTGCTGATTTAAATGCGATAAAAGAATTGTTAGGTCATGCAAGTTTAGCAGCAACTCAAGTGTACACTCATAATAGTATAAGTAAACTAAAGGAAGCATATGGCAAAGCACACCCTAGATCAAGTATTGATACTTAAATTTACAATTTATTAACAAAATTATAAACTTAATATTTCATTATTCCGTTTACAGTAGATATAACAAATTGTATTAATTATTATTAACCTATAAATTTTTTTGAAGTATGCAAATAACATTTCAGGCAGTTCATTTTACTGCAGACCAGAAGTTGAAGGATTATATAAGTGATAAGCTTCAAAAACTTGTAAAATTTTATCCGAAGATTTTGCAAGCAACTGTTTACCTAAAGTTAGAAAATTCTGGACAAGTAAAAGATAAGGTGATAGAGGTTAAACTCAATGTGCCTGGTCATACTTTAATTGCCACAAATACTGACAAAGCATTTGAAGCGTCATTTGATGATGCACTAGATAACATAAAGAGACAGCTTAAAAAATTGAATGAAAAAGTACAAGCTGTAAGGTAGCAGATAGTGTGTGAATAAAAAAAGAGGCCATTCTGGAAAGATGGTCTCTTTTTTTTTAAAATATTTTTTAAATAGTTTTTTTGCTAACTTATTGAAAATAAACGTCATGTTTAAAAATTATTGTAGCTCTCATCAAAAAACAAGAAAATATTTTATAAAATTTTGTCATAAAGTTTTTTTTATATGTGACAAACACATACCTTTGCATCGCTTTTGGAAAATGATCCATTAGTTTATTGAAAAATCGAAGTAATAATAGCATGCCGATGTAGCTCAGTTGGCCAGAGCAGCTGATTTGTAATCAGCGGGTCGGGGGTTCGAATCCCTCCATCGGCTCACAAGTGTGAAGGGGATGCGCCGAAGTTGGAGAGACGGGGCAGACTGTAAATCTGTTGCTTAGGCTGAATAGGTTCGAATCCTATCATCCCCACATTTTTACACTGCTATTGATCAATCTGCGGAAGTAGCTCAGTTGGTAGAGCATCAGCCTTCCAAGCTGAGGGTCGCGAGTTCGAGTC
>DAOLFJ010000096.1:0-14347 GCA_035326365.1 Saprospiraceae bacterium
GCCCGTAAGGGATGACTCCGTCAGTAGCGAACAAAGCTCTCGCCATCCTTCATCGTTGCGTGCGATGCCGAGATATAGAAATTCATTATCCTGACGAAACTCTATACCTAATATGGGTTTGATTCCTTCGGCACGACAAGCCCGTACAAACTGATAAGCTGCGGATGTATTATTGATATCCGAAAACACAAGTGCATCCACGCCAAAAGACTTAGCGATGCCGGGCAAATCTTCAGGTGCGAAGGTGCCGTATCGGAGGCTGAAGTATGAGTGACAGTTGAGATACATCGATATTAAAATTGAAATTAAGGTTGGGACTGCTAAGAAGAGTGACAAAACGCAATCTTAATCTTAGGACCAGTCTCGATATGTCGATTTTAACGTCATAATAATGACGTTAAAAATGGCAAATGTAAACAAATGTTATTAACTTGTCAAATGTGAAGGATAAAATATTACAATTTTGCAGCTGTACCACCGAGGAATGCAGTTATTGTATTTTGCTGAAGTTTGAAGTTTATAGATCCTTTTGCAGTCTTATTGACTCTTTTCATTTCTATCTTCAAGTCTTTTAACCAGGAATTCAATTTTGAAGGGTGCTTTTTATATTCACTATTTCCAGAAGAAGTAGAAAACAACTCATCACTGTGCGTTTTGAAATTAGTCACCATTTCATCTTTAGGTAATTTTGACCTAGAATATGGGGACAGTTTAAGAAAGCAATTATCTTCAAGTATTTTATCACAATCCGTTTTTTGATATCCGTTTTGAGAACCATGATGAGAAATTTTGAATATTAAAAAAGTCCTATCATTTATGTCCGTAAAAACTGGACTCCACCCTATTGAGTTATCATGATATTCCATATCCGCTCCATATATTATATTTCCATGATTTGATTCAATGGTGATCACAATAGATTGAAGATTGAAATCCTTTTTATTAGGTATATATGCAGATTCTGTTAATAATTTTTGAGAGTGAGATTTATACAGAGAATCAAAATGCTCAATTGTTTTATCATTTGGTGAATGTGACTTTACAATAAGTCCATTGGATTGTAGTATAGGCTTGCTTATATCTGACAATATATTTATGATTTTTCCTTTATCTAAGCAAATATCTAAAATTGTCTTTAATTCTCTGTAAGGATTTGAGCTACTGCTTATTTGAAGTAAAGAGTGAAACAAAAAATTAAAGTTCTCGGTATATAATGCCGCTGAAGTAAAAATTTCAACATTATCACATAGATTAATTATTTGAGAGATTCCCGTATAGTGATCCTGATGAAAATGAGTAAGAATGACAAATTTAACTTTATCGTATGTTAGGATATTTTCATCCAGATACTCCAGAGAAAGGGCCTTTTTAGTTTTTGGATTTATACAACTATCTATAATTCCTATATCCCCGTTGGGAAAAACCATTAATATACTTTCACCAAAACCATTTCCTCCACCAAGTAGTATAGATTCAATTAATGTCTAAATTTGATGATTAATAGGTTTTAAATAATCCTGAATAGTTATTGTTATTCATAGCGTCTAAAATTTGATCAACCTTAGATTTGAGCAATATTCGCCTGAATTTAATTTTTTTTGCCTTTCTTAATGTTCCCTTATTTTTTTCATAACCAATATAAAAATTAAAAAGCGCACCTTCTTTAACTAAATGTAGGTCATCTGTGCTTACTTCAGATATATTAAACTCAATGTCATCCCACTCGTCTTCATCAACACTATACATTCTTGAGTATATTACATCTCTGTCAATATAGTCCACTTTACCTTCCCACTTAAATTCAATTTTGAAAGGTTCGTCATTGTAATCATTAAAATACGTTGATTCATTGTTAATAGATGAGTCTAAGGAACATAAATCTACATCAACATTTTCAAAAGAAGAATTCATGATATAAAAAATTGATCGGTTACTGAATTAACTGTTGCCAACGAGTCATTTAAAGTATTTAAAATCTTTTCTGATGTTAAAACTGCAAACATATGAGTTTTGCTTGATAATAAAGAGATTTTATTATGAATATTTATATGAATCGGGTAGCTCAAATCCTGTCTAGGACAAGGAGAAATTACAATATCTCTGGATAAATTGTGATTTTCATAAGGTAGGATTGTATTTAAAATTAACCAGTCAACGCTTGACTCAGACCAAACGTTTTTCCATTTTTGATCGATCAATCCATTTGAAAATAAATGCAATTCTTTTTGTGAACTAAATGTGTAGTGTAATTTTAAATTTAATGAAAATTCATTATGTAAAGAACTTTCTAATTCTTTTATTAATCCTTCAACGAAATCACAAAGTAAGTCCAACGTTTTTAAATCAATTATACCTATTTTGATAGAAGTATCTTTGATTTTAATATCTAAAAATTTAGTAGAAAATGACCTTTCTTTTTCTGAAATATGATATTTTTCATTAACTGTTTTTGCTTCTTTCTCCCCTAATATACCTTTTTCAAATAACCATAATGCCGAAATCTTATCCGGATTGAATGTTCCAAGTAATTCTATCTCAAATATTACTTCTTTTGGTCCTTTGTTTAATTTTACATACTGCACAAACGTTCAAAAATTCTTTACTGTAATTATATAACTAAAATTAAGCCAACTTTAACAACAACAGCCTTAATTCATGTAATTTAACGTATAAAGAGGAAAAAAGTTTTTAATGTTCCGCCCTCACCCAGCCAACAAAATGTTCTTTACTTTTTTTGTGAAATTCAATTACCGTAGTTTCCTTTTCTGTATTAAAACGAATAGGTATTTCCATCAGATACCAGAGATTTTTAGTTTGATCTCGATATTCTCCCCAACAATATACAGAAAAGTTATCCATCAAATCAATAATTACATTGGGCAGCCCATCTTTCGGATCTTGATCATAAAGAACGTAGCACTGCATGCCTTCATGCTTTGGATTTTCTAACACTTGTGTTTTATGGTTTTTGTACTTTACTTTACGTGGCACATTGTAAAAACTATCCGGTTTAATTGTACATTCCGAAATACATCGTGTGTGTATCTGATCAAATTTTTTACCATCAAAACGATACAAATGTTCACAATGTCTTTGAAGAACGTATGATGGTTCTGTTAATATTACTTCTTCTATCTTGCCATTATTAACCCTAATATCTTTTAAAAAAGTACCAAGAGGGCCATTCAAGACTGGTGTGAAGCCATTTTTTTGACCAAAATAAAACTCTACACTTGGCATGCCCAAGCCATTAGTGTGGATAATATCTGGAAATGAGTCATTGTTGAGATTGACAATGTACACTTCTGATGTATCCCCTGCAAAACCTAAATCTTGTTCTGCGTTGTATTCTATCCGAAAAAATCTATTCAAAATCAAATCTCTCTCAACAGAGTCTATTTCAATTTCAAATTTATCAATGCCCTGATTATTTTCACATTTTCTATTATCCCACATTCTGTTTACATGAAAATCATTTTGCCCATGAGACTTCACCTTGAGCAAGGTTAGTACCAATACTAAACTTATCTTGATGATGTGTGTATAATTTGTCATAACCACAATTTAATTTCTTGATTAAGAATGAATTAAATAAAATTTAATTTCCCTAGAGACAACTTTTGGTTTGAAATCTTGCTTTTGGTTGATTATTTCAGAAAATGGCTTATACCTCAAGTAAATTGGATTTCAAAATATCACGATTTTAAAAGGTACAATCCGCCATGGCGGATATTTAAAATCTGTTATTATCGCAATCCAATTTCTTTTTACTATAATATAAAGTTACCGCACCAAAAAAATGTGAAAATTAGTAATCTGTGATAATTAGGCCTCTATCACTTCTCAAAACCCTGTACCTTATACCTCAGCCCGGAGTAGGATTTTAACACTGCCTTGGCGCTTCCTACAGAAAGTGGCGACTCGATCAATAGTGGTAGTTTATTACCATCATCCGTCACCCATACTTGCATTTTATTGCCATCTTTAAATACATTACCTGTTACAAGGTCAGGTATAACCTTGATCGTATTAAAAGTGCCTAGGTCTTTGATTTCAAAATTCTTTTGTTTGCCTTCATAACGTACCTTTATAGGATAGATATTCTCGTCAAATAGTATTTTGGTGGGTATATGTTCGCCTTCTTTATATGCATTGACATTGATATTTCTCATGGAATATAAGACGGAAAGCAGGTCATGAGTACATGCTGGCACTGTAATATATTTTCTCGTGGCAGTTTCACGTGTCCTACCATTAAAACTGATGGCAAATCTACTATTCTGATTGAATGAGAGACTATCAAACTTTCGATAATTGCCTTCTTCTACGATGCGTACAAATGACTTTGGGTACAATGTCTTTTTATCGATCACACTATGGAAATAATCTCGTACTCTGAAAAATGGATCATAACTTTTGTACGTCTTACCATAAACGGTCACCTCATAACTATCATTTTTTTCTACTAGATGAAAAACTGCCTCTCCAGCTGGTATCCAGACAAACTGCCAATTGTAATATGCCTTGTAAACTATTTTTTCTCCAGACACAAATGCAGTATTCTCTATCTTACAGTCATTGATAGGAATATCAGAAATAGCTTCATCTGCTCCTGTACTAAAATACAAGACACAAGCCAAAATTATGATATATACACCATTATAATATTTCATAAAGTCTATAACTCTGAAACGACCTAAAAAATTTCACTCAATGCTTAAAAAATCATATAAGCTTCAGATCCAGAATATTGCCCATACCATAACAGACCCTACATCTTGGTTCATATTTATCTTTTTCACCAAGCAGGACAGTATCCTGTTCGGTACTCAATCTATATGAGTGCGTAGCCAAGTTACCGCAATGAGGACATATAGCGTGTACTTTTGTAATGTATTCTGCCACTGCAAGTAAATTTGGCATGGGTCCGAATGGTCTGCCTTTGAAATCCATATCTAATCCAGCGATAATCACCCTAGCACCTTTTATGGCTAGTCTTTGACACACATCGGGTAGTTTATCATCAAAAAATTGGGCTTCATCTACACCAATGACATTAATGTCTCTCACATGGTCAAAAATCTCAATGCTACTCTGAATAGGAATGGAGTCTATCATATTCTCATCGTGCGACACGACATTCGTTACATCGTATCGGGTATCTTTAGAAGGCTTAAAAATTTGAACTTTTTGATTGGCGATTCTAGCCCGTTTGAGTCGTCTTATCAGTTCTTCCGTCTTTCCTGAAAACATAGAACCACAGATTACTTCTATCCAACCACTACGTTGACTTTTAAAACCAGGCTCTAAAAACATATTTGCTCAAATTTTGCACAAAGAAAGCAGAAAATGAATAGATTTTATAATAAATAGACATGACTTATTGTTTTTTTGCGTTAATAACTGTAAAAATGTCCGATTTTACTGACACTAATAACTTTGGTATAAAAATTGTACACATTATAGATAATTATAATATAATAAAATATTTTTAATAATGGATATTCAGGTATTTAATAAGAAATTACACAAAATAAGTGCTCTTACAGAAAATGCCATTTCAGATGGTCAATTTTCACCACTAGAGCGCGAGCTTATCTTAAGCTATATACGTGAGCTATACGATATTGTACTCGACGAAAAACATCCATTAGATGTCAGGCAAGCTCCAGTAGTTGTCGAACGAAAAGTGGAACCTGTATACGCTGAGCCTATCAGACAACCAGAAGCACCTAAAGCAACTCCAATAGCTGAACCTGCGGTCATAACCCAACCCGTCGTACAGACTGTCGTAGTGGAAGAGAAAGTAGTCATACCACAGCCCGAACCAGTCCAGGTCATAGAAGAAGTGATCAAAGTGGAGCCAGTCAAACAAGTAGAAGTACAAAAGCCATCTTTTGTCCCGAGTGCGGCTAGTGCGGATGCTCTTTCAGAGTTATTTGTAGATGAGAAGATCTCAGACTTATCTGATAAACTGGCACAATCTCCGGTCAAAGACCTTACAAAATCTATGGGTATTAATGAGCGCATCTTTACACAACAAGAACTATTCGGAAACAATCAAGCACACTTTAGCGAGACACTAGAAGGGTTAAATAAATGTCAAAGTTTTGATGAAGCCAAACAATATCTCGTCAATAACGTAATATATAAATATGATTGGGTAGCAGAGCCAAAAATTAAAAAGGCAGCGACCTTCATCAAATTAGTCAAAAGAAAATTTGTTTGAAAATGTAAATCCGTATGTCCAAAGATATTGCCATTTTCCTTGATAAAATTAAACTGCCACTGGCACTAATAGCTGTATTGTGGTTTATCAAGGCTGTAGATTACTTCTTTGATCTACATTTAAAAAACCTAGGCATTTATCCACGAGATTTTGCAGGTTTGGCAGGTATCTTCACATCACCTTTTATACACTCTAACTGGGATCACTTGTACTCAAATACGATGCCCATTTTAGTATTGACTTCCATTATGACCCTTTTTTACAGGAAAGTAGCCGTATCAGCATATTTCACAATAATGGTAGGTACAGGATTATTGGTATGGTTGTTTGCTAGAGAGTCTTATCACATTGGAGCTAGTGGCATGGTATATGGATTGGTTTCGTTTGTTTTTTGGACAGGTGTTTTTAAGAAAAATATAAAATCTGTCATTCTAGGTCTTATTATCGTGACTCTATATTCGGGTCTGTTTACCAATATGTTTCCCAATGTAGAAGAGCGAATATCATGGGAAAGCCATATGTTCGGTGGTTTCATAGGCTTATTTACAGCTTTTATTTTTAAGAATGTAGTAGAAGATGATGAAAAAGAATATCATCAGTCTCCATGGCAATACGATGATGGTCCCCGACAATATTTTCTGCCAGGAGATGTTTTCGAAAAAACTAAGAGACAACGGTATTTAGAATATCTTGAAGCTGAACGACTCCGCATAGAAGCTGAGAGAATTAGAAGAGAAGAAAACAACTATCTTTAACGAAACAGAATAAGGATTTTCAGCATTGTAAATTAATTTTGCCAGAAAACAAAAGCTAGTACAAATCCGTTGATTACCTTTGAGCAAATATCGTGAATCCAGTACTTCAAATGCATGACCGCTTGGACAATTTGCCCGCTGTAGATATTGTTTAGGTAAGAACATTTTGATAGGACCAATAAAGCAAAAACAACCAAGCGATGAATGATTTTTTTGATCATCTGATACATGAATTTGAACTTCCTCTTTCAAATCCTGTATTGATTTTCTCGCTGATTCTTTTTATTATCTTGCTCTCTCCTATCTTACTAAAAAGATTAAACATACCTGGTATCATAGGTTTGATCATATCGGGTGTCATCATTGGACCACATGGTCTTAATATCTTAGAAAAAAATTCTGCAGTGGAGCTTTTTTCGACTATTGGTCTACTATATATCATGTTTATTGCGGGTCTTGAACTTGACATGAACGAATTTAAAACTTACAGAAACAAGAGTCTTTTGTTCGGGTTTTTTACATTTATCATCCCTATTGTAATTGGATTTCCAGTTTGTTATTACCTATTGAGCTATGACTTTAATGCGAGTTTGCTCACAGCGAGCATGTTTGCTACACACACACTTGTAGCGTATCCTATTGTAAGTAGATTTGGGATTGCTAAAAACCAAGCCGTAGCCATCACTGTTGGCGGCACGATACTGACAGATACAGCGGTACTCATTATACTTGCTGTCATCATGAGAAATGCACAAGGTAATCTCAATGCAGAGTTTTGGTACAAGTTGACGATATCATTAGCTATTTTTTCCGGCATTATGTTTTTTATCATTCCTAAGATAGCCAAGTGGTTCTTCAGAAAACTTGAAAGTGAGAAACATGCCCATTATATTTTTGTACTTTCGGTGGTCTTTTTTGCAGCGTTCCTAGCAGAAGTGGCTGGCGTAGAGCCTATAATTGGTGCTTTTGTTGCTGGTCTTGCTTTGAATAAATTGATACCGCATTCGTCAGCATTGATGAATAGGATTGAGTTTATGGGAAATGCATTATTCATACCATTTTTCTTAATTTCTGTGGGCATGATTGTAGACTTGAGTGTAATTATGAGTGGCAATCAGGCATTAATCGTTGCGGCGTCACTTACTATTGTTGCTCTCTTGGGCAAATGGCTAGCAGCTTGGCTTACCCAAGTTATTTTTAACTATAGCAAATCCCAACGCCAACTGATATTCGGTCTGAGTAGTTCACACGCAGCGGCTACATTGGCAATTATTCTCGTAGGCTACAAAGCTGATATTCTAGATGAAAACATTCTGAATGGCACCATCATTCTCATACTCATCACGTGCGTAGTGGCTTCATTTGCCACAGAAAAAGCATCAAAAGAGATCATCATTAGTGGTGAAAATGAAGGAAGCTTTAGCAATACTCCATTAAATCTGACCAATGAACATATACTGATTCCAATAGACCGCGAATCGACGGATAAAATGCTAGAATTCGCACTCCTCATTAAAGACAAAAAATCTCCAAACCCAGTCTCTATCCTAAGTGTAGTCCCCAATGATCATGTGGCAGAACTAAATATGCTAAAAGCCAAGATGCGCCTAGAAGAGTATGTCAAAGTAGGTTCAGCAACAGAGACAAAAGTAAATATTATTGCCACTATAGACCATAATGAATCAAGTGGAATCTCCAGAACTTCAAGAGAGATTATGTCTGATATCATCATTACTGCATGGCCAGAGAAAACTGGGCTTTTAGATAAGATCATGGGTGAAAAACTCGAAAACATCATAAACAATACCGACAAAACCATTTTTATCAGTTATATTAAAAGACCTTTCGTGTCTGTAAAAAGAATTGTTTTGTTGACGCCACCATTGTCAGAATTGGAAAATGGTTTTAATACTTGGTTAATGAAGTGTTGTAAACTTGCTCAAGAACTCAGCCTTCCTGTCATACAATATGGAGACTCCAAGACCAATGAAGCTCTCAATGTTACTATAAAAAGGATGTCACAAAATGTCTCTGTGACTTTCAGATCGTTTGAAGATTGGGACGACATACTCATTATTTCACGCGAGATAGGAGATAATGATTTGCTCATGCTCGCTACATCTAGAAAAGGTTCTGTGTCCTATGCAAGTGTGATGGATAATATTCCGTCTAAACTAGAAAAGTATTTTGAGAAAAATATTAAGTTTATTGTCTATCCAAAACAACATGATTCATCATACCATTCTGAGCACTTTGAGAATATCAATCGTGGACCTATTTCAAAGGGTATCGAGACGATTGGAAAAGGTATAGAAACAATATTTCGTCTTGGTAAAAATGATGAATCTGAATCCAAAAAGTAAATCACCTAAGTGCTTTATAATATTTGATTTCTTTGGCTTTTAGGATAAACTCATTCTTTGATATGGTGAATCCAGCCTTACCATCTAGTACGCCCAACTTAAGGATGTAGGTCCTAAAAAATCTAAAATATGGTCCAAATAGCATCTTTAAAAGTGGTGGTTTTTTCCCTGACTTAATCCATTCCTGTGCACGTAGTCGTGCATAATAATCAAACTTTGCGACCATATGCGCTTCACTGTTAAAGCTATAATGTCTTATTAAACCGGGTATTCTCACATGTTTTAGTAAAGTAGATGATACTAGTTTTTCATGAACATAGCTATCATTCCACCTAGTTACTTTTTTATTAAATAATCTAATATTCCAGTCAGGAAACCAACCACAATATTTGACAGGGTATTCTCCAAAATAAGTCTGAATATTCATTTCAAAGATATTCTCTAAGTTGGGTTTTAAGTCTTTTAAGTTTTCAATCAACTCTTCATTCAAAACTTCATCAGCATCCAGACATAGTATCCAATCATTTTTCGCTTTGTCTACCCCAAAATTTTTATTTGCAGAATAGCCTTCCCATGATTTTTTATATACTGAAGCCCCTAGTTGGCGTGCAATATTCTCTGTATTGTCGTCAGATCTATCATCTAGTACTACAATCACATCTTGGGTAACTTGCCATAAAGCTGTAATAGTTCTACCTATTGTGACTGCTTCATTTTTTGCTATAATTACGGCACTATATTGCATATTTAATATCAAATTATTTTTCCAGAAGCTATAAAAGTAGGATTGACCATAGTACTTTTATTGTATACCAATGGCAATCCTGTCTGACTATCGACTAAACTTCCACCTGCTTCTTCTATGATGATTTGGCCAGCTGCCGTATCCCATTCCATGATGTGAATCATACGTGGGTAATAGTCGGATTCACCTTTAGCTATACTGACAAATTTTAATGAACTGCCTAGTTTGATCATCTCTGGAGCGTCTAGAACATCGATGTACGAACTAGTATTGATATCCATATAACTCCTACTAGACACTACTTTAATGCCTTTTTGCTGAAGATTAAACCTACTAACTGAAATTTGTGATTTTATACCATTTTTTATTTCAAAAGCACCTTGGTCTTTGGCCGCATAATACATTTGCTTGAATACGGGCAAATATATAAAACCTAAAATTGACTTTCCATGACCTACCAAAGCCAAATTGATAGCAAACTCATCCGTTTTATCTAGAAACTCTTTAGTTCCGTCTAATGGATCAATGAGCCATACATAATCCCATTGACTACGTATTTCGTAACTATCTATTTCTGTTTCTTCTGAAATAATGGGAATCTCTGGGTAGGAAGTTTTGAGAAAATTATAAATAATGTCATTAGATGCTGTATCCGCAATGGTCACGGGTGTGTTATCTGTTTTTAGTTGTGTGTCTAAGGATTCTTCATCATTTTTATAATAGTGCAAGATAACTTCTCCTGCTTTACGCAGCATACTTAATATCTCTTCTATTCCTTTTTCTGTGATCATTATATTACATTTAAAAAAGGGAAGCGTCGACAAAGTTATTATTTGATCGACGCTTCCCTGCCAGACATCCAATTTTTATTTCTAACTTATTGGATGGTAAAATTTACTGTTTTGGTCGATTTATTACCTTCTTTGTCCGTTGCAGTCACTGTGAATGTTCTTCCACCTGATGTTTCATTCGCCCCAATTGGCAAAGTAACATTTGCAATAACATGGCTCGTCTTAGAGTCAAAAGTGGTGATCTTAACACCTCCTGCATCTATTTCCGCGAGCTCTTCGTCATCAGTAACCGTTCCTACCAGCGGATATGTATTACCTTTCAGTAAGACAGAACCTTCAGCTGGAGCGGTGATGGTAATGACTGGTGGAGTACTATCGACAGGCTCTTCATCTTTACCACAAGAAACCATTCCTAACGAAAGTATTAGAAATAGTGACAATACTTTTAATGTATTCATTTATATTATGTTTTAAAGAATTAATAAAAATCTAGTTATTTACCATTAAAACGATTGATCTCCAGTATTTGTTGCTTTTTAGATACTGATAGTTTTGATATCCGACCCAAAATCTAACTTAGCGTTATTATCAGCCCACATACCTAGAATCATTCCACCACCACCTGCTCCACAGAGTTTCAATGTATATGCTTCACTTTGTAATCCATGAGTCCATAAATCCATAAATTGTGGCGGAATCATCTCTTCGAAATGGTCAAATTGCAACTTGCTAATTTTGTTTGTAGCGTGCCATAATACATTTTTGTCATTTGTAATACATGCATTGATAGCTATTTTGTTTTCTTCCGATAGTAGTCTTACTGCATCTGTAAAATCATCTGATTGTCTTAATTTCTGTCTAAAGATGTCCACATAATGCTCTGTTTGTCTCGAAATACCAGTATCTATCAAAAAATATCCGTAGTCATTAATATCCAAATCTGTGAGCTCAATAACTCCTGACTCGTCTATCAGAATACCTCTATTAAGGTAAGAAACAAGTGGATCTAATCCTGAACTCGCTCCATGAAAGGCACTTTCAGTTGCGCCAAGGATAGATTTTAATTGCACTAAATCTTTTGTAGGTGTATTACAATATCTATCATAAAAAGCTGCAATTAATGCTCCACTACTTCCCAAGCCATAACCTGTGGGAATATCAGAAACAAACTTTAGTCCATTTTCAATATCGTGCATGAATCTTTTAATATCATACAGGTTACTAAGATCTGCATCATTTCTCAGAAAAGTCGCTAATCGATGAAGTCCTTCTACATTTACATCTGTAGCATCATTAAAATTCCATGACCCTGCAAAGCCTGAAAATGGCACAGCCAAGGCACCAGAAGCTAAGGTTACTGTATATTCTCCATAGAGAAGTAATTTAGAATAAAAAAAATTACTGATTTGCATCAAAGTTGTGACATTTTTGTATGATATCTGTGATGAAAGACTTACTTTTGCCTTGTAAATTTTCATTTAAAGAAACAAAAATAAGAAACGATATGACATCATCGACAGAATCAGTCAGATTATATTGGATATACACGATTTTATCTTTGGCAGGTACGGTAGCTTTCCTTATGATAAAGCCAGAATGGTTTTGGGTAATGTTACCACCACTATTGACATATTTTATCAAAGCGATGAAGTGGATGTAATATTCCTTTAAATAAAATAATAAAAAGCCTTAGTATTCTCATGAAATGTTAAGGCTTTTTTCTTGCCATCAACGAAGGAATATTGCATTACTCAGCTATCCAAAGTTCTAAAAAGTAAAGAGCCTGTGATCATTTCGGCGACCACAGGCTCTCTTTTATAAACTGAAGATAATAAGAATACTTATTAACAGAAATTATTTTTTGATATCTAAAACGTAGTTGTCAGAATTATCAGTTGTCACAATTTTGACATCCGCTACATTTATTAAATAATAATTACTACCTTTTTTTGCAATAAAGATATCACCTTTTACAACTTTATCACTTACGCTTCTGGAATCAATAGTAGCGGTGAATGCTGTTCCATTATCCCATAGACCTGCAATTTCTTCTTTGTATTTAATCGCATCAAAAGTAAACGATTCAGATATTCCGTTAGCACCCTTTTTGATATATTTTACTTCAGTGCTATTTACTCCTGAAACTTGTTGCAACCAATTAGAAGCTAAAGGCAATCCTAGGTTAATTCCTTCGTCTCTTAATTCTGCAGCAGCATCCATTGAACCTGTACCAACTCCGTTGTCAAGATCAAGACCACCTCTACCTGTAGTTCCTCCTTGATTGAAAAGAACTCCCATTAAAACATCAGCATTAGTTCCAACTTCCGTTGTAATCGCAATAGATTTTGTGGTCTTATTACCTTCTGTATCTTCTAGGATGAAGCTGTAAGTTTTTGTAGAACCATCTTCGTGTGCTCTGATAGCAATTAAAAACTCTTCAAAACCACTCGCATTAGTACCAGTTAATAAAGTAGGGTTAGCATTAAGTGATAATCGATCTAAAGCAATGTTAACACCAGCTTCCTGAACAGTTATCGTTCTTAGGTCATTGTCTGTTTTTGTTCCTTTTAACTGAACCGTAAAATCTTCACCAGCTCTAAGCGTGACATCAGATGAAACTATACCATTTGCAGAAACTAGCTCTAAACCCGGTGCTACTGCATCTTCTTGACATGATGTAAAAAACACACTAAATGCCACAAATACAAATACAAATCTGAAAAAATTTAATGATTTCATAAAAATTAAAAATTAGTAAGGTTTATCCTGAAATGTTTTGAATCCAGGTTGTCCAAAATGGACGTTGCAATTTAAATAATATCAAACAAATTGGGGTTTGTCAGCAGAAAATAGATAAATACAAAACAAAGGTATATCTTTTTATAGTAACAAATAGATATTTAATAATTTATTAACATATGCTTGAAATTTAAAGCGAAATGCATTTTCCTTTTAGCAAATTGATATAGTTCCTTGGTATAATCGATTCACTAAAAATCTCGTAAAGTCTTTATTTGATGTCAATTTATTGTTTGTATTTGCTAGTGATGTAGAAGTTTATATTAAGTACGGTCAGGAAGGCTGGTGCAATAAACAGATCAGTATACCATGGTAAATCTTATAATTGATATAATTTTATTCCATCACCACTTTGGATAGGTAATATAGACATATCCATACCAAAGTTCAATTTATACATTTGAGAAATCTCGTCTATCCAGTTTTGGCCAAGTGGACCTTTTACAAGATTGATTGTGCAACCACCGAATCCGCCTCCCATCATTCTTGCACCAAGTATGTTTTCATTTTCTGAAGCCATAGTAACTAGCCAATCCAACTCATGACAACTTACTTCATAATCAAGAGACAATCCTTCATGCGATCCTGACAATAACTTGCCCAAAGTTATTAAATCATCGTTCAAGAGTGCTTGTTTTGCATCCATCACGCGCTGATTTTCCTTG
>DAOLFJ010000097.1:0-14332 GCA_035326365.1 Saprospiraceae bacterium
TTATTATTTTGTGATGCGATTTCAGATGGCGGTATCAGTCTGCCAGAAAGTCTACATCGTTCAGCATGAGAAGCAAAAATGATTTCTAAGGTTCGTTTATCTTCGCCTTTGTAAGTTTTAGCAAATTCACTATACTCTTTTCGTGCTTCTTCACAATTGCCCATTGAACAAAGTGACAGCGCAAACATATATTTAGCTCGTGGATATTTAGGGTCTGCCTTTAATTTATTGAAACAAGGCATGGCATTTTCGAAGTCATTGGTTGCGAAATAAGATTCTCCAGCTTTGTACAAAAATTCTGCTGCTTCTTCATCATACGTAGATTCAGGTGCATCGTAGGTTGTAGCTGGAATCTCCACTAGTTCTTCTACGATTTCTTTTTGTGGCTCTGCTTGTTTTAGACCTTCGGCTGCATTTACAATAACTAATTCAGTGGTGTCTTGTACGACGATAGGTGTTGGCAGAGCTATATCTCTGTTTGTATCAGTCTCTACTTCAGGTGTAGAAAGTGGCAACTCTTCAGTGATATTTACATCTTGCAACTCTACAGCCATAGGTGGTACCATCTGAGTAGCTGCTTGGTGTTTTGCTCGACCTAACTGAAATAAAAGGCCAAGATTTAGGTTTACCACACTTAGATTTAAATTGTTGCTGCTGCTTACTCTTCTAGATTCGAAATATTCAGCATCATCTATTGCTCCATTGTTATTGCCATCGCTAGCGTCTCTGAATGATTTTTCGTAAGCAACTTCACTAAGATAAGTGGTTGCAAAATAGTCTGCACGTGCTTGGATACCTAGTTGGTTGGTGAGTTTATAGATAAATTTCATACCCGATGACCAAGCAAACTGCCAGTCATTGGACACGCCACCAAATCTGTAAACTTCGTAACTTTGATTAAAAAATGATTTTGTGAATAATAAATCAGGTACTTGGATTTGGCTGTAGCCACCTCTTAGATAGATATCAAATTCAAATTTTTTGATACCAATTTTAAAGATTGGTCCGAACATACCGAATTTAGTTTTCCATTTATTCTCTTGTTTAACAGATGGTCTCTCTAGAAATTTGTGGTACATGTAGTCTGAAAATGCTTGTTCACTATTATTGTCAAAAATGCCAGCATTAAAACCTAAACCGAATTTTCCAAAAAAGTAGTCAAAACCACCACCGAGAGATCTACCCGTTCCAGAAAACATCTCTTGTGATCTGAATGCTCCCATTGGTTCAGAGATGCCTCCATTAACTTCTAATTGTAGAAATCTATTTTCTTGGGCTGTAACAACACTCCATGTTGCTGTACATAAAAAAGTAAATATAAAAAAAGTCTTTTTTGCCACTAATTTGGCATGAAGTAGCAAACTATACGTTTTGTAATACATGGTTTATCTTTTATGATAAAATGATAAAAATCTAATATTTCATTCCCTCCACAAATTGCATCCATCATTTAACGCTTTCTAAATCTAATATTACACTCAAGCTTACTTTGATACAAGTAATTGAATATAAATACTTTAATAAATAAAAAAGTATTTAATGATCGATTTTAAATGGATTGGGTTGGAAAATATGGGTTGTTCTATCAAATTCTCGCTACAAAAGTAGTAATTAATTTTTAAATGAAAACATATTAACATAAAAATAAAATTTTAAATAACTATCTTACAGTTACTTGAGTATTACATGATCTTATTTTATAATACCTAATTGGGTTATTATGTTTTTGTGAAAATATGCTTTTGTAAGTGAAATAGCAAGGTAAGCGAAGTAGTTTTAGATGGAATTAGATACTACTAATACATAGCTAGTGCAGGAGTTTGAAGATTTTATGGTGAAATGAAAATCTTAATTTAAGATCGTTTTTATACCAAACTGTAATGAAGATGTGTGGATTTTATCGTTTTTAGGACCTATGCCAGGTGTAAACAAATGTCTTTGGTAAGATGGTTGGACATACAAAGATGTATTATGAAATATCTTTTTTTCGATACCGATCCCAAAACCTGCTGTTACAAAGTAATTGTCTTTGAGTGCAGCCCCATTAAACAATCCTTCTGTAAATTCTTTTTCTTCCAATCTTGGTCTGACAGGTGTATATCTATCAGGTGATGGTCTGCCTTCTACCAGTACTACAGGGATGTCATAAGCAGCATTTACGATAAAGTTCATCGCTGCCCCTACCATGATGTAACTGCCCCAGCCTTTTTTATTTAAAAAATGGTATTTTACGTTTAGAGGTATACTAGCAATGTCAAAAGAGATTTTGTCAAGACTTGTTTCAAAATATACATCACTCGTATTCCCAAAGGCTTCCTTGAATAATGATGGTTGATATTCTCTTTTTGAGTAGTCAAGTCCTGTCTCTATTTCTAATTTGTCCGTTTTTGTTGACAAACGGAGACCATAAGAATTATTTAGTGCTTCTTTTGTGTAAGAAGGTAATGAATAAACTTTGTCAAATGGTGTATTGATAAGGTTTATATCTGCAGATGTAAATGCTGCTAAAGCTATAATTTGTCTGCTCTTATTTTTGCTGATCTGTAGTGGAAAAATAGAAGCCAGTTCAGTATAAATTGGTTCTATCTCTAATGGAATTGGTTCTATATTTAATAATTCATTTGACGCCAATTGATCATTTGTCTCCGCTGCATATAAAGTTTGACCATCTTCTGTGACAACATCTGCTACAATTGCATTTGTAGATGTAGTCATGTCATTTTTAACATCTGTATTTGCATCAAGAATACTATTATTTGATAAGACGTAAAGTTCCGACGGCAATACATTGGCAACATCAATATTCTGAATTAATGTGGGCTTAATAGGCGTATTTACTTTTAAAATTATATTATCTGATCTCTTAGAAGATGCAGCGTAACGTGCTGTTGGATTTGTTTTACCATTCGAGTTTGATTTTGAATGGGCATCAATTTTAGTAGCAGTATTTAGGGATGCATTATTATCTACACTAGCATAATGAACTTGTTTGTTTTGATTTTCTTTTTCTTTATTATGGAATATGTAGCCATTTATATTGGTCAATGTAAAAATAATAAGAAAGACGGCTGCCAGTTCCATAGCTTTTGACAAATAAATGGTATCTTTTCTATTTTTAATATTGTTTAGCTTTTCTTTTAGTATATTCCATTGTGTATCTTTTCCAGCAAGGTGGTTGGACGATAATTTTTCTTTGACTGTACTTTCAAATACTTTATCGTCCACATCTTGATGTAAATCAGCGTCGGCATTTAAGATTTTTTCAAATGCTGACCAAGTATCCGCTCCCAAAGGGCTAGATACTGATTCTAATTTATCTTTAATAATATCATCAAATTGATCCTTGCTCATCTTACGTTTTCGTCGTCACCCAATAAAATATTTTTTAGTTTGGTTCTTGCTTTCACAAGATTTGACCTACATGTACTTTCAGTGATATGCATCATTTCCCCAATTTCTTTATGGGAGTACCCTTCTATGACATATAAGTTAAATACAGAACGATAAGAATATGATAATTGCTGCAAGGCTTTTAATATTTCTTCACTACTCATGTTGGAGATGGCATCAGGTTCATTGGAGCTGACATTGTAGGCTAGTTCCAAATCTTCTTCTTTTCTTCGGACTTCCTTTCTATAATAATCAATGGCAGTGTTGATGATGATCCTTTTTATCCATGCTTGTAGTGATGTACCGACATGGTACTTGTACATGTTCTTAAATACTTTAATAAAACCTTCATGTAATATATCTAGAGCGTCATCGTTACAGTTTGCATATCTTAATGCTAGTGTCATCATCGTAGAATAATTGTCTTCATACAATTTCTTCTGTGCCCACCGCTCATTATTGATGCAGGCCTCTATAAAGGTTGTTTCGTCAAAACGTTGTTGTAATACTATATCCATACGATAAAGGTATAATTTTGTTTCCGAACCGACGAAATATTTTTTAATAAAAAATACATTAAGTCGCCAAAATCGGTTTTTTTAACACTTTTTTAGTAAATAAACGGTAAATTCGAAGTAAAAGAAGGTTGTTGAGCTAGACGAGAAAGAATATTTTTATGGTAGATTTAACAGAATGATTCTATATCATTCATGATGATACCTTAGGCTTCGGTGTAAGCTATTTTTTATGCTGCCAATTTATTGTTGTGAACACTTCGAAAACACAATTAGAACGATAGACAAACATTATTAACTTATGGCCTAATAGAAAATCAGGATTTTTATATAGTAAAGTTCTAAATCAATCTTATTAATTAAATTAGCTCGTATTTAATCTTAGTAACCTACTCCAATACCCTCTTCAATCGATTGATCCACTTCGTAGTAACTGCTAGTTTTGGAGTCGTTAATGCACCTTCATACTTTTGGCCAGTTTTTAAAAATAAGGTCGTAAATGTCCTTGAAGTAATTCCCCATTTGAATAAAAAAGTCTTTCTACCCAAGTTTTTTCGTACTCTTTTAGTAGACCTCGATCCAAAATGATATACCATGCTATCACCTATCCCTTTGAAGTGTCTTACACCTGCTTTGTATAGCTTCATAGACAGGTCAGGGTCTGAGTACATTCCTGGACTAAACTCAATGCTGAATCCACCTACTAGATCCCACATATCTACGTGTATCACATTGGGGGGCCAAGTGCTCCCGCTCCAATCATCTCTGTACAAAGTTGTATAATTTTCGAGTAGTTCAGTTTCTTTAAAACTTTCGATATCTCTGCCAAAATCTTTAACGACGGTACACTTATTTCCATTGGTAGTCGGCTCTATCATGGTGGATGACAACATAAACATCTTCGTACCCAAACCTTGGATATTGGTCCACATCTTGCCATCCCAATCAGGTAAGACATACATATCGTCATTGATATAAATGATATAATCTGACATGACTAGCGATCTTGCAGCATTCAGTCCGTAGCAGATGCCTGCATTTTGCTGGGCATGGACGAAGTCAAAATCAGTTTCGTCACGAAGCCATTCCAATGTGCCATCTTTACCTTCATTGACTATGACAATGATCTGGATGGGTAGGGTAGAGTGACTCTGTATACTTCTGATGCAAAGCTGGAGATAGGGGAGATTATTCCATGTAGGGATCAGAACACTAAACCTAACATCGGATGGTGGTCTTGATCTTTGATATTTAGTGATCTGATCTAACATGGAGGTATTATAAAGCTTGGATGATATCGTATTGTGTAAGAACGATCAAATCTCCTGATCGATCTTCTGCTATCACAGCAGGCGTGTTTTTAGAGATATATTTATTCAGGTCTTTTACTGCTAGATCGATGGATACCTTTGGAAAAGGCGCTGCCATGATTTCTGATACATGTTTTTCGCTGTTGTGCAATGGATTGGTCAATATAAATTCCAAAATATTGCTTTCTGTCACAGAACCTACGATAACTTCATCTTTAGTAACTGGTAGCTGAGATATATCTAGGTCTTTCATCATGTGGAGCACGTGTTTTACGCTGTCTGTTGACGTCACTGATATGAATTTTTTGTCTCTTTTATTGAGAATAAGATCTCTTACTTTTAGCTCTGTATCTAAGAATCCACGCTCACGCATCCAATCATCATTGTACAACTTGCCTACATATCTGCTACCATGATCATGAAATAGGATCACTACAACATCATCTGGTTTTAATTGATCTTTGAGTTGGTGCACACCTGCGAGGGCTGACCCTGCACTATATCCTAGTAGGATGCCTTCTTCTTTTGCTAGCCTTCTAGCAGCTATAGCCGCATCTTTATCCGTTACTTTTTCGAAATGATCTATGAGAGAGAAGTCTACATTTTTAGGGAGGATGTCTTCTCCGATACCTTCTGTGATGTATGGATAGATCTCTTTTTTGTCAAAAACACCTGTCTCATGGTATTTTTTAAAGACCGAACCATAAGTATCGATACCCCATATTTTGACATTAGGATTTTGTTCCTTTAGGTATTTTGCTACACCTGATATGGTACCACCTGTACCTACACCTACGACAAAATGGGTGATCTTTCCATCGGTTTGTTTCCAGATTTCTGGGCCTGTACTTTCATAATGAGCCTCACGGTTAGAGAGATTGTCATATTGATTGAGCCAAGCAGAGTTTGGAATTTCTTTGCTTAGTTTTTCAGCTACTGAGTAGTACGAACGTGGATCATCGGGTTCTACATTAGTAGGGCAGACGATCACTTCAGCGCCTACTGCACGGAGCATATCCATTTTTTCTTTAGACTGCTTATCACTTGTCGTAAAGATACATTTGTATCCTTTTACTGCTGCTGCTAGAGCGATACCCATCCCTGTATTGCCAGAAGTACATTCTATGAAGGTGCCACCGGGTTTAATTCTACCAGCTTTCTCAGCATCTTCTACCATTTTGAGTGCCATTCTATCTTTGGTAGAGTGTCCAGGATTAAAAGTTTCAATTTTTCCTAAGACTAAACATGGGATGCCTTCTGCTACTTTATTTAATTTTACCATAGGTGTATTTCCTATAGTTTCCAAAATATTATTTCGATAATCCATTTTTTACGATTTCATTTTTATAAAATATTTTGCAAAGGTAATATATTGGTACTTAATATGTAGTCAAAAAGTGTTAAATATGTCTTTGTATGGTCAGTCTAAATTCTCACATAAAAATAAGTCTTGAGAAACCACACTCGTTTTAGCTACTTGTTTTTTGTGCTAATTATTAGTTTTAATTTTTTCATTTTCATTTTCAGTATTATATTTGCGATATGATCAGGTAATGATAAATACAAAGGAGAAAACAAATAAATATTAAATTATTAAAATAAATGAAACAACCAAGTTCAGAAAAAATCCGTCAGCAAGTCAATGTCTTTTTGGGAATGGAATATGTAAATTCACACATCATGATGACAGAAATGCGTAAACTTGGTTTTAGTGATGAAGAGTGTATGGAAGTGTTAGAACTGTACAGCGATCGTAATAATCAGAGATCTGACAAAAAGATTCAGGAGATCGTTGGGAAAAGTGAAAAAAAGGAAAAACTAGCATTAGCTAATCAAAACTTGTTGGACGTTGTCGCAGTGTTTGCTGGATTAACATGTTTTGTAATTTCAGCTATGAGTTTATACTCATTTTGGGCAATGGTTATATTAATCATTGCAAGTATTATAGTAGGGTATAGGATTTCTAGTGACATGCCATTGGCTGGGATTGTAGGCATTTTGGTTTTTTGTTTATTGAACAGTTTTTTTATGCCAATGTACTTGGAGTCAAGAGAGCGGGTTTTTAAAATAGAAGGTATCATTATTTTTGGCGTACCAGCTATTCCTGCTTATTTATTGTATTATGTGATTCGACAATTGGGAGGGAAAGGTGTGTAAAATAAAACAGTATGTTACCTAAGTCAAACTAGGTCCCTTCGTATATTATCTGTGATTTATTTCTTATTAAAATGTGACTGAATAACACAAACGACAAAATACGGTAATTGCTAATCAATTTGTGAATTAATTAAGAGTATATTTCAAAATTTTCTTTGTTGCTAATCAATAGGTTAGAATTCTGACGATAATAGAATTTAGTGAACTAAATGAATAGGTTATTTTGAAATCAGGTTCATAAGATATTGATTGTAAGGCGATAAAAATTTAAACATACTCTAAATACTTATAATAGCATGGGACATCAAAGTTAGTTAATATTTAAAAATATTAACTAACATGAAATCTTATCCTTACATATCATAGGTGTTTTCTCCCTGGCTAATTTCTACCCATTTTTATGATTTTAACCGTTTTACTTTGTGAAGGACTTATATACTTGACATAATAAATACCGTTAGCTATATTTTCTAATTCGGCTACGATGATGTTAGAATTTCCAACATGATCAGAGAGATCGATTTTTTTAATGATGTTTCCAACGACATCCAAAATTTCAATTTTACTGTTGATTTCTATTGTCTTTGACAATTGCATTTCAAAATACTGAATAAAAGGATTAGGATTTATAATTAATGCTGTATTTAATCGAGTATCACTTGTAGATACTGTACTGCAGAGTCCTAAAATTTCAAATTCATAATTGTTGTTTTCAAATCCTGTACCTGAGTAGTCGATTAAAAGATAATACACAATGTCTTTTTTAATTTGATGCAAAGTTATCGTTGAAAAATCGGTAAATTGCTTTGTTTCTGTATTGTAAATAAATGCTCTAAACGGCAGACTACCATATGCTACATATCGAATGTTAGTATCAACTTTACTTACAAATTTGTAAAAAAGAAGGGGAAGTGGCAATTCCTCTATCTCAAATTCTAAAGGATATCCTGTTTTCGATAAATTTACAACTTGTTTTCCACATTTCAGGTCGAGCGCTGTTTCGAAACTTGTATGTTTGTAACCATTTTCTAAACATGATATTTTATAAATAAATGGTTCACTATTATTTTGCAGATCTGTACGACTTTCTATTAAATATTTGTGTCCCTTTGGCACAAGTATCTGAGTAGATCCTCCTGAATATGGCAAGTCAAAACGAGCTCTACAAAAATCCATACAAGAATCATAAACTAGCCAAGCTAATTGATTGTAAACAATAATCGAATTTAGTTTTAACAACAATGCTGTATCACTTTCGATAGAATGCCATGATGAGTGACCACCGTATGTATTACAATAGACTTCATTTGAATATAAAAGTTTAGATTTGTCCATAATGATTTCTGCCTCACATCCTATTTCTTCGGCTCCTGAACATTCCCAGTTTTCTGCCAATATTTTTTTCTTTAATTGAAAAGAAACAGTCTGCACACTATTATCACTTGAATAGACCACCATTTTGTATGATTTGCCCAATTCTGTAACGATATCTTTTGTATTATTGTATAGTACATCATTTTCTATACATTGCCACTGATCGCAACTTCCTTCAAAAATGATATATCTAATAGGATTTGATTGGTCTGTTTTAGAAATTGTTGTCACTCCTCCGTTACCTTCAAATGTGTACCACAATCCATTCGTAATAGGATATACAAAATTTTGATTACAATTATTTAATTCTGGTAGATCGCCACTAGCAAGTAAGATATTTGCGATAATTGTATCTGATGTGAGATCTATTGCGATAGCGCCGCTGCAAAAATCATTTTCAAGCCTAGGTAAGCAGTTTACATTCATCTCAAATTTATATACATCATTTGATGATGCATTTTGTAATCTGATGTAATAGATTGAATCTTTAGCGGTAGGTATTGCAAAATTGTTGTCGGACTGGTATAAATATGATTGTGGTGCATCACATTTCAAATTACTGCAATCTGAAGCACTGTAAGCGGTAATTGATCCATAATTTCTTGTGTTTTTGATATTTAATACAAAAACGGAATCATTCCCTAATAGTTTATACCAAATATCAGGATTGCCGTATGTAGAACAATTCTCATTAATCTGAGTAAACGAACTTAAATAAGTTGACAATGTATCTTGAAACCCACAATACAATAAAGTTGCATTTTCACAAAAGTCATTGGGTTTACCTTCGATGCACGCTATACTAAACTTTATATCATCAAGATTTTGACCATTGTAACTTCTTGTAATTTTAACATAATAATCGTCATCATTATTGCCATAAACAGCAACTGCATCGGAAGTATAGTCCCAATTTTGGACACATTGAATTCCATTGCAGCTTCCTTTTAGATATGCAATACTGATATTCTCATTTTGATGCGTAGCATCAAAACGAAATTCAAACCATTTCTTGTTCTTTGGCAATTGAAACCAATGCTCAATTTGCCCTGCAGTACCACCACAAATGGAGCCAATGTTTAAACCAAGTGGAGACTGCAAATTGAGATCATAATCCTTGCCACATTGTAATAAATCTGCTGACTGGCACGATACATTTTCATGAATTTCAAAACATGATGTAGAAAATTCGTAAGCGCAATCTACCTGCGAATGTAGTTTAATGATATATGATGCATTCGATTTTGTGTCTATTGTAAATTGATTTCTACTATAAAAATTGGCTTCGACAGCACCCGTAAAAAGGCACCTTCCGTCTAGGCAGGAATTTTCTATTATTTCATAAGATAATTGTCCTGATGAAATATTGCTAAATTCGAAAGTAATGTTGTCACCAGTACCTTCAAAGATATAATAATTACCCTTATTTATGGTTTGGCATACATTAATCGTATCTGCTGGTTTGGAAATCGAAATGACATCATTAACTGTTTGACCACAAGTAACGGAAATCGCTTCGGCACATGTTTGATTGTTCATGTCATCAAAACATGTAAATTGAATACTCTCTAATTCCAGGCCCACTAAATAATTGTGGGATATTTTAATAAAATATCTTTTGCCAGCTTCAGACTGAAAACCTATAATACCAAGTTGGTTTACTGGTAATATACACGTACATTGTACGTCTTCGCAATTATTTCCCTCACCTACAATGACCGATGTTGAACTAAAATAATTTGCATTTCCGGATATCTTGAGTTGAAAATAACTTCCAGTACCTAAGACTTCAAACCAAGGACCATTTGTGCTCGCCGTACAGTTATTGAATGTGGAAGGCAAGGACGGCTTATCAGAAATATTGTATTGATTGCCACATTCTAGTATTGTCCTAATATTACACCCGTAAATTTCTGTTTCAATAGAGTCAGGAACACAATAATGTTGAAATGTCACATCGTTTTCTTCAGCATAATAATTAAAATTCCCAATGGCTAAATAATATGTCATATTCTCTTTCCTCTCAAGAAAAACAGGTGCAGAGCCAAATAATCTCAAAATTTGTTTTAAAGAATCACAGTTGGCATTAGATTCAAAAACAATGCCTGCTCCATAGGAGCTTTCAAGTTTTAAATATGAATCATCATTTGATTCTAGTATATACCATCTAACATTTTTCAATAGTGCCACTTCAGGTACAAATACCACATCTTGGCTTACATCTTGTGGCTTCAAAGTCACGGTAGTATCACAATTAATTGTTGTTGCTCTCTCACAATTGAAATTCGTGATCGAAGCTGCACATTCCACATTAAAATTGACGAAAGAGATATCACTATACAGCTTCAACCTTATTTTGTAATTCTTGCCAACTTCAGAATTAACTACAAATTTTGCATTTGAATAATAGTTATCCAAAGAGATTGTTGGTAATTGATCACAATCATCTTCATAAATCTCGTAACTATAACCATCTAAATTCATAGGTGAAAAAATCCATACTTGGCCATCACCTACAAATTGATACCAAGCAGATTTATATGGATAATATATAGTATCTTGACTATTATTAGTGGTCGTAGAAAGGCTATTCGCAAGATTAAGCGTGAAAGTTGATCCACATACCACATCTTGGGCTGTTTCGCAAGTATTATTGGACTCGTAACTAGCACGACAAGCCAAAATCAAACTATCCAAAGGGTTTCCAGAAGAAAATATTTCAATAAAATAGTCTTCGCCTTGCGTCAAAAATAAACTAAAACTTTGCCCGGCAGGACGATAAATCGTATCTATATTGCAACTGTTATGGATTCGGATATTTGAATAATTTTGGGTATTAAACTTTACTACCCTATCTTCTCCTTGAATCTGATACCATAAAGATGATGGACTATAAAATCCACTATCTATCTGAAAAGTACTTCTAAAATCGAGTAAAACTCCACTTTCGTCACATGAGATAGGAGTAGCTTTGCTACAAGTGTCATTGGTATTTTCATCTACACAGCTCATGTTTACATAACTTGATGGGTCTCCTCCATATACAATACAATAATACGTAAAACCAGCTTCGGTAGGAAATGTAACGTAATTTTGAAAACCAGGAATGGCCCAACATTCAAAACTCTTACAATCCGAACTTTTATACACTGCTACCCTATATACGTTATCCCCTGATATACTTTTGGTACCGCCATCGCCTTCAACTTTAAACCACGAATATCCATTGATCGATCCACAGCTACTTTGGGTAACTAGATTCTGAATAAGATAATCTTGTCGGATTAAGGTAGGGATGCCACATACTAACTCTAAAGCATCTTCGCACCTAAGGCCATCAAGATTTGCTTCAAGACAACCAAAGTATAAGTTATAATCTTGTAAATTATTTGAGTTATCATAATTAACTCGGATATAATATTCCTGCCCTTCTACGACATTAAAATAATTACTTATATTATTATTCTGATCTTGATAGAAATACCAAGAAATAGGTTCACCAATTTCTCCACACGAAGATTCATAAATAAAAATTGGTATTTGACCATTAAAATCTGCTGAAATCTTAATAGGTTTACCGCCACCTGTAAACTTAAACCATTTGCCACTTCGAGAGAAATCACTTGGCAGATTGGCATCAGTTTTATCCAAACAGAATGAATTAAATAAAGAAAGTGTGTCCCCACATATGTTTATCTGTTCACTTTTTTGACAAGTATTGTTATCATAGTCTATATCTAAGCAAGTGACACTGAGATTGAATGGAACACTTGTATAATCAGATAATAGCATATAGTATTGCTCATCATCTATAATATCTAGATAAAATTTATCATCAGAAACATTGATGAAATCATAATAGATTTGTTCTAATTGTGTACAATCACCATTTTCGGATTTGAATAATTTGACCTGCATATTGCCATAATTACTTCCATCAAATTGTAGTTGAATACGTTTACCCACCACGCTCGGCAATTTATACCATAATCCATATGCTTTATTAATTTCTGGATTTAATGTGTTTATATAAATATTTTCTAACTGTTCATTTTCGTATCGATCTCCACAACTTAGATTTTTAGCCTCATCACAAGTAAATTGTGGTTCTAAAGGTGCACACTCCAATGTGACTGACACAGGGCCAATAATAGGAGCAGTCAAGCCAGCTTGTATTAGGTAGTCTTTATTTAATTCAGTAATAAAAGACACTTCATTAGAAAAAGGTCTACTTAACACACACAGCATGGAGTCACTGCAGGTTGTATCATAGACATAAGAAAAAAATGATGAAAGATTAGATGAATTGTAACGAATAGTTTGTACGCCTCCATTTCCCCTAATTCTAAACCACATATACTTATAGCGGTCATAAGTAGTATTACAAAGTGTGGTCGGTGAATTTATCAATCCATCGGAGTTGATATTTAATTCGCTTCCACAATCTAGAGTCAGAGCAGTTTCGCATTTGCTTGCTTCTACAATAGGAAAAGCAGAGAATGTGACTGAGTAATCAGCTTTGGTAGATAGTTCTGAATAAATGAAAATTTTATACGTTTTACCTTTTTCAATATAGCCGCTGATTGGCCTGAAATAATTAAAATTATCGATACATGAGAGGTTAGAACATGAGCCTTCAATAATGAATGCGCTTGTATTTTCTGAATTTATGTGTATAAATAGAATGCTATCATTACCATTGATTTCATACCATACACCTCTTAATGTTCTTTTTTGTTGCCCACAAAAAGGGATACTGTCTAGATTGGGAAGTAAATCTTTTTGTTGATAAAACGTGTCAAGCTTCACAAAGAAGGCTTGTGAACAATCATCATTAGCGGGCTTAATTTGTGAAAACGAATGAAATGACAGTAGTAATGTGACGATTGATAGAACAAGAGATTTCATAAAGCAAAATTTTTTGTAAAGGTAGCTCATAATAAAATGAGTAGTATAAAAAAATACGAGTTTTATTTAGTTTCTCACTAAAATGTCGTGTTAGCGTATATTTAAATTTTTTCTTTGTTGCTAATCAATAGGTTAGAATTCTGACTATAAAAGAATTTAGTGAACTAAATGAATAGATTATTTTGAAATCAGGTTCATAAGATATTGATTGTAAGGAGATAAAAATTTAAACATACGATAAGGTTGAATGAATAAAAGTGTGTTTTGACCATTTCGATAAGCTTGGCGTCTCCGCTAAGCTTGAGTTAGTACAAACTTCTCGTTTGTTTTTCAAATGTTTTCTAAAGCGTGTTACAAGTGATTTGTCCTAGGCTCTCGACCATTATGTTACTAATTACCATGCTATGATGCAGTATCTACAGGCATTTTGCCTGAATATATGGATAATTTTCCCTTTGGATTTGGGTTGAAGTGTTTTCAAAACTTGCCAAGCATTAGAATGATTCATTTTGGTGGTTGCTTGTAAGTTTGGAATGGAACTAAAATAGTTTTTGCAAACAGGTTTGCAAGTCCATTAAGAAGCTACCACTTCAAAAGCAATCGTGAACAGCTCCAGCGGCATTCGCAATCTACTACGTATAAATACGTATAAAACCACCATATAAATCAGATAACTTT
>DAOLFJ010000098.1:0-14320 GCA_035326365.1 Saprospiraceae bacterium
CACGAGTTCCCACCGCATTCCCACTAGATCCCACTGATGCATTAAAGTATCAGTCTTCTTGCATAAAAGTATCACATCCAAATTTTCTTGTTTTTTATTTAAGACAAATTACAATTCAATATTCTTTACTAAACAACTGATTAACATAAATTTAGATATTCTTGCTTACAACTTACTTAAACCCGCATTATTCATTAGAACTTCGTAGTGAAGGCAGAAAGGCCAATAAAATAAGAATTTTCGGGAGCGTGAACGAGCTGGTTGGAGACATAAAATGTCTCCTAAGGGAAGTGAAACGAAGCTATCGCACCGCAAAGAATTGAGGAGCGAGTAGCGTAATAAGTTACCACTATGCTGAGTGATTGAAAATTAGCGGAGCGACTTATTTTGCAGGAATTTCGGCATGTAATAGATTTTCTATTGCTAAATGCGGGTTAAGCTGAAAATATGGTAAAACACATAGCTTATTCAAGCATTCATCCACTATTTTTGATACATTTTGACCAATACTTTATGCATCTATTCTCATTTCCATCCGAAATTACTTCCATTTAATCTTAAATTTAGCTACTCTTTCAATTCGAAATCGTACATTTGCGCAAATTTTACCAATAAGATAATGGAACGTAATCACATCATAGGCTTTATACTCATTTTTGCAACCCTAATGCTTTGGAATGTAGCCACTGCACCTTCTAAAGAAGAACAGGCAGAAGCCAAAAGAATTCAAGACTCAATTGCTTTAGTCAATGCAGTGGACATCACCGATACACTTACGACTCCCACTAGCGTAATAGATACCGCTCTAGCTCCTAGCCCAATAAATGATTCGTTATCAAACCAAGCCAATGCCATAAAATATGGTGCTTTTGCTTCATCAATTAATGGAACTGAATCTGAAGAAATACTCGAAAATGACTTTATAAAGATCACTTTTACCAATAAAGGTGGTAGAATCAAAGAAGCGATTTTAAAACAACACTACAAAACGGTGACAGATAGCACCGGAAAAGACAGCAAAGAATTAATCAAAATACTAAATAGCCCAAAAAACAAATTTGACTATACGCTAGATGTGCCTGGGGCTTTAAACAAATCAGTGAAAACCAGCGATTTGTTTTTTACAGCAGAAAAACAAGGTAATACCATCAGCTTTAAGGCAAAAGCAGGAGATAATGGATATTTCGAACAAAAATATGAATTACTTCCTGATGGATACACCCTAAACTATAGTATAAAAACGAGTGGTTTAGGAAGTGTATTGGCTTCAAATACTAAGGATTTATCTCTTTACTGGGAAAATCACTTGAGCAAATACGAAAAAGGTGCGCAATTTGAGCAAAGTTATTCAACTGTCTATTTCAAAGAAAAAGATGAGAGAAGAGACTATTGCAATTGTGTATCAGACGATAGCAAAGACTTGAGCAACAAAAGTTTAGAATGGATCGCCCATACCAATCAGTTTTTCAATACATCTCTTATCGCAAGAGGTCAGACATTCTCATCAGGCATCTTGACGACCAAAATGACAGACATCAAACAAAGTAGCGATGTAAAAGTAGTTACTTCAGATCTCAAAATTCCAATGTCTAATCTTGATAATGGTACATTTGAGATGGCCATGTATGTAGGTCCCAATGAATTTAAAAGATTGCAAGCCTTCGATAATGATCTAGAAGAGATCATTCCTTTCGGTTCAAGCATATTTGGCACGATCAACAGATGGTTCATCCGTCCGTTTTTCGACTTCTTATCTACTTACATCGGTAGCAAAGGTATTGTGATCATTTTACTTATCTTCTTGATTAAGATGCTTTTATATCCACTCATGTACAAAATGCTTTACTCACAAGCAAAAATGGGTGCATTAAAACCAGAGTTGGCACATCTTAAAGAGAAGTACAAAGATGATATGCAAAAGCAACAAATGGAAACTATGAAGATCTATCGTGAGTATGGCGTAAGTCCACTTGGTGGATGTCTTCCTATGGTCTTGCAAATGCCGATTTGGTATGCATTGTTCAGGTTTTTCCCAGCTTCCATCACTTTTAGGCAAGAGCCTTTCTTGTGGGCATCTGACCTTTCGACCTATGATGTTCTTTTTAATCTAGGTTTTGAAATTCCATTTTTTGGTGCCCACGTTAGTTTATTTACCCTTTTATGGGCTGTATCTACGATCGTTTACACATATTATAATATGCAGAATATGGATCTTTCTGCCAATCCTGCTATGAAATATGTGCAATATTTAATGCCAGTCATGTTTTTAGCCTTCTTTAATAATTATGCATCTGGTTTGACATGTTATATGTTTTTCAGTAATTTGATCAATATTCTTCAGACCGTTATTACCAAAAATTATATCTTTGACGAAGCCAAGATAAGGGCACAGCTCATGATAGAGAAGGATAAACCCAAAAAGAAAAGTGGATTTCAAGCTAAACTTGAAGAAGCAATGAAGCAACAACAAGCCATTCAAGAGCAAAAGAAAAAGAAATAAAATGTGCCGATCATTTAAGACGATAGAAATCTAATCTTAGGTGATCAACTTTAAACGTTCTGTCCGTTAACTCATTTTACTTAATAATGCGCTTATGAAAACAGTCGGTGTCATCGGTGCCGGTAGTTTCGGTATCACACTTGCCAAAATTCTTTCTAGAAACGTAGACGTGCTGATGTACTCCAGAAAATCTGAAGTCATCGATGATATTAATATTCGTCATGAACTCCATGGCAATAAATTAAGGTCAAATATCACAGCTACATCAGACATAGAAAAAATAGCATCTAACTGTGAATTACTATTTGCAGTGGTTCCTTCTTCTAATTTCAGGAATATGATGAAAGACTTCTGCCCTTATCTAAAACCTTCTCATATCATCATACAAGGGACCAAAGGACTAGATGTAAGTAGGATAAAAGAAGAAGATTATAACAATCTAAACTTCTCCAAAAGTGACATTTGTACCATGACAGAAGTCATCACCCAAGAAAGTTCAGTCATAAGAGTAGGATGTCTTTCAGGACCAAATCTTGCAAAAGAAATTTTATCAGGTCAGCCTGCTGCCACCGTAATCGCTTCTGAATTTGATGAAGTCATTAAACTAGGACAGACTGTATTGAGTAGTAAAAAATTCTTTGCTTTCGGCTCCCATGATCTCAAAGCAGCAGAAATAGCAGGCGCATTTAAGAATATTATTGCATTAGCATCAGGTATACTTGCAGGAATGGGTATGGGCAAAAACATGCAGTCATTACTCATTACTCGTGGACTGAGAGAAATGATTTATTTTGGTACGGCCATGGGTACAAGTGGCGCCGCATATCTAGGTATGGCAGGTATTGGTGACCTCATTGCTACGGCCACTAGCGAAGATAGCCGAAATTATACCTTCGGAAAACGTCTTGCAAGGGGAGAGGATTTTAACCATATTATGGCTACATCTACAGAAGTAGTAGAAGGTGTACGGACTTTAAAAATAATCAACCAATTAGCTAAACACGATAAACTAAATTTGCCTATCGTTCAGGTTTTGCATAAAGTAGTTTTTGAAGGATTTGATATGCAGCGAGCCTTGGATTTCCTCATGAATGACAATTATGCAGTAGATGTTGATTTTTTGTAAGATAATTTCTTTACATGTCGCTCCCTATAGGAGTCCAATGTTAAATCTTTGACTTGGATACGATTTTATTAGGAAAAACATAAAAAACTATGCATTTTTGCCCCTTAGGAATAATTCATTTATGTCGAAATATATAAACAGAGATATCAGTTGGTTGTCATTCAACTATAGAGTACTTCAGGAAGCTATAGATCCTTCTGTTCCGCTGTTAGAAAGACTCAAGTTTCTTGCTATTTATTCATCTAACCTTGATGAGTTTTTTAGAATAAGGGTGGCAAACCACAGAAATCTTGCTCGTGCAGATAAAAGTACTTTAAAAACGGTAGCTTATTCGCCACAAGATCTTCTCAAAGAAATACTTACAATAGCAAATGACCAACAAAAGGAATTTAGCAATATCTTCCAAAAGTCAATACTTCCCGAACTTAAAAAGAATAACATTCAGGTCGTTTCTTGGAGAAATCTTAATAAAGAGCAAGTTGCATTTGTAGACACCTACTTCAATGAATATCTGCTTCCCTTTGTGCAACCCGTCATTCTTGCAGGAAAAAAAATCAAGCCTTTCTTAAATAATGGCGCACTATATCTGGCTCTCCACATGTATAGTAAGGATCAAGTGAAACTTGTATTTGAATATGCTATTGTGAAAATCCCTTCAGACCATTTGTCCAGATTTCTAGAATTGCCATCCAAAAACCCAAAGGTTAAACAGATAATAATGTTGGATGATGCAGTAAGACACAGTGTCAGGCTTATATTTCCCGGATACAATATTCAAGATTCATTCTCCATCAAGCTGACTCGGGACGCAGAATTGTATATTGATGATGAATATACGGGCGATTTGATAGAAAAAATCAAAAAAAGTCTAAATAAAAGGAGTATTGGCGTAGCTTCTAGGATGGTTTATGACCGTACCATGCCCAAACATTTTATCCAGTATTTGATGAATGTATTTGAGTTGGACGAATTAGACTTATTGCCTGAAGGCAGATACCACAACAATTCTGACTTTTTTAAATTTCCTACATTTTCACTTAGTAATCTCAAAGATGCACAACTGCCCGCAATCAGCATAGAAGAACTCGAAGGCGCAGATAATATTTTTGAAAGAATCAAAGAAAAAGACTATTTTATACACGTACCATACCACAGTTATGAATCTGTAGTTAAGTTTTTTGAAGATGCTGCTGCTGACCCTGATGTGACCCATATAAAAATCATACAATATCGAGTTGCCAAGGTATCTAGAATCATGAAAGCTATCAAAGATGCTGTGAAAAGTGGTAAACAAGTAAGTACTTTCATAGAAGTAAAAGCGAGATTTGACGAAGAAGCAAACCTTAAATGGGGTGAAGAACTTGAAAAAGTAGGTGTAAATGTATTTTACAGTATGCCAGGATTCAAAGTACATTCAAAACTAGCATTAGTGAGAAGACTTGAAAATGGTAAACCTAATCTCTATGCTTATTTAGGAACTGGTAACTTCCATGAAGATACAGCAAAAATTTATTCAGATTTCGGTATTTTTACTGCTGATAAACGCATGACTTCGGAAGTGGCAAGAGTATTTACCTTCCTAGAAACCAAACAAAGACCCACACAACCATTTGAATACTTTGGCGTAGGTCTTTTCAACCTAAAGGAAAAGTTCATTTCTTTAATAAAAAGAGAAATAGAAAACGCTAAAAAAGGCAAAAAAGCTCGTATGCTTTTAAAAATGAACAGTCTCCAAGATGAAGAAATGATTGATTTGTTATATAGTGCTAGTAAAGCGGGTGTAAAGGTAAAATTGATCATACGTGGTATTTGTTCATTAATCGCAGGTCAAAAAGGTCTGAGTGAAAACATCGAAGCCATATCCATAGTAGATAGGTATCTCGAACATGCTAGGGTATTTGTTTTCCATAATGACGGAGAGCAAGAAGTATATCTATCTTCAGCAGATTGGATGGTGCGGAACTTACATTTTAGGGTGGAGACCGTTTTTCCTGTTTTAGATGTTGAGTTAGCCAAAACGATTATTACTTGTATGAATATTCAATTAAATGATAATGTCAAATCTAGGGTACTAGATGCAAAACTTACCAACAAATATCGCAGAAACAATGACGATATTGCTGTAAGAAGTCAAATAGAAACCTATTATTATATAAAGCGAAGAGAAGAAACCAAGTTGCTCGCTGAAAAACCAAACGAAAACCAAAAATAATATGCTGACAGCACTTTCGCCTTTAGATGGTAGATATGTTCAAGTTACAAAAGAATTATCTGAATACTTTTCTGAATACGCTTTGATAAAATATCGAGTTCATATCGAGATAGCATATTTTAAAGCTTTAATTCAAGTACCACTACCACAACTTGCTGATTTACCGAAAGATATCGCACTTCAGCTAGACAATATTCTAGCCAATTTTACAGTGGAAGAAGCTGAACAAATCAAAGCAACTGAAAAAATAACCAACCACGATGTCAAAGCAGTAGAATATTACATCAAAAGCAAATTTGATCAGTTAGGTTTAAGTCAATACAAAGAGTTTATCCATTTCGGGTTGACATCGCAGGATATTAATAATACAGCGTTCCCACTGATGATAAAAGATGGAATATCCAAAGTCATCACTCCTGCTATCCAATTGATATTAAATGACTTACGCGAAAAGGCAAAAGAATATGCGGGTATCCCAATGTTGGCTCGAACACATGGTCAACCGGCATCACCGACAACATTAGGAAAAGAGATCGCTGTTTTTGTAGAAAGATTGGAAGATGAACAGGAACTCCTAAGTGCAGTTAAATTTAAGTGTAAATTTGGTGGAGCTACCGGTAATTTTAATGCGCACAAAGTTAGTTACCCTGATATTGATTGGATGGATTTTGGAGATCAATTTGCATCAGGACTTGGATTAAAACGTTCCCAAAATACAACTCAAATAGCTCATTACGATGATTTGGGTGCCATCTTTCATGCTTGGTCACGGATAAATACGATTCTCATTGATTTTTGTAGAGATATCTGGACGTACATATCGATGGATTATTTCAAACAAAAAGTAAAAGCGGGTGAAATAGGTTCTTCAGCTATGCCACATAAAGTAAATCCTATTGATTTTGAAAACGCAGAAGGAAATTTAGGTCTGGCAAATGCTATCTTTGGTCATTTGGCTGAAAAGCTACCTATTTCTAGGTTGCAGCGAGATTTAACAGATTCTACCGTCCTTAGAAATGTCGGCGTGCCATTCGGACACAGTTTGATTGCCTATAAATCGATTCATAAAGGCATCGACAAACTATTGTTAAATGCACCTAAACTTGATGAGGATCTTGAAAATAATTGGGCAGTAGTGGCAGAAGCGATCCAAAACATATTGCGAAGAGAAATGTACAAAGAGCCTTATGAAGCACTCAAAGATCTCACTCGGGGCAAAACAAGCATCACCAAAAACGATATTCATACTTTTATTGATACTTTAGATGTAAGCGATACGATAAAATCAGAATTAAGGGCGATCACACCTCAAAATTATGTTGGATATTATTAGAAGTATTAGCATTAAGTATTATCTTTTTACTATTATATTTTTGGGTATTTGTTTTGTTATTTATCAAAAAAGACTCGTTTTATACGCAAATTTTATGTCAAATATCAAAGAGCAAAGAACGGTTTCTCAAGTAATAGACGATCTATCCGAAAAGATTGAACCTGTTTATCAAGGATTTTTATCAAAAACAAACACATCAAGTCCGCCAGACGCTATCATTTTACTTGCTTTTAAAGAAGAAAAAACACTTGAGATGTGGTTTTCTGTTGACAGTACATTAACCAAAGTGGCAACCTACCCTATCCTTGGGGCAAGCGGTATATCAGGACCTAAGCTCAAAGAAGGAGACAAACAAGTACCCGAAGGATTTTATCATATAGAAGCATTAAATCCTAACAGTTTATTCTATTTATCATTGAGACTAAACTATCCAAACGCATTTGATTTAAAAATAGCAGCTATCGAAGGGCGAGACAATCCTGGTTCAGACATCTATATTCATGGCAAAACATCGTCTGTAGGCTGTCTAGCTATGGGAGACAAAGTGATCGAAGAAATATTTTATACAGTTGCCAAAACAGGTAAAGAGAAAGTAAAAGTCATTATTTCTCCATACGATTTCAGAACTACAAGTGAAATAGAAGTACCAAAAACTGCGTGGATAAAAGACTTATACCAAGAACTACACACGTATTTACAGGGATTTAACCTTTAACTACTTTCGAAAACAATAATTGTATGATAATCAAACGTTCTTCACCCTGACCCTGTAGGTAAACATTTGATTATCAATACAGTAGGAACAAATAGCTACATCTTTACCCACTTTGTCATAAATACACGACCAGCTTGATCTTGGATGGCAACCACATACATACCTGCATACCAAGTTGCGGTGTCAATCAAACCCTGTTGTTTTGGAGCGATAGAACCTGTTGACAAAAGACTTCCCGTTATATTGTGAATTTGATAATTTAGTCCTTCATGACCTTCTTTATTTATAACCAATTGGTCAATACCAGGATTTGGATAAATAGAAAGACCTGTGATCATCTGATCGTTTAAGGAACTTACCGTATCACATGCTTCTGGCACAAGCTTGTAAAGCAATGTTGGAAATTCTTCAAAACACCTGAGTCGTGGCACATTATTACATTCTGGGAGAGATATTACTCCATAATTTCCAAAAAGTTTAGAAGTAGAGCCTACTTTCTCGATAATATCACCCATAAAATGCTTTTCTAAATTCCCATTAGGAATTTGCTCAGTTTTAAATCTTTTTAATGGTTGGCCTGATTCAGAAAATACATAGTCAATTTTCTCAATGACCAATTGATATGGTCCAGTATAAATCGTATCAGGATATAGACCGTAAAGTTGATAATATCCAGCTTTGGATGAAATATAGTACGTTACCGTATCTCCTACTTTGGCGGTAAAATCGTAGAGTAGCTTCCATTGATTGTCTTCATAAAAATACATTTTATTATTCTTTTTATGAAAAGGAACTGTGCTTTCACTCATGTAGACGCCATTATCCGTAACACCTAATATTTGACACCACTGCTGTTTTATAACGGTATTAAAGGTGACATTTATCGTATTGATACCTAATTCACATGCTTCACCGCCAAATTCTTCTTTCCAAGTCGTACTGTACCATGTAGACCTAGGGTCTAAATCAGAATACGAAATAGGTGGTATCGGATCGTCCCAACAAGGAAAAGCGTTTGACAATACTCGAACACCATTCGAATAAAAACACGTCAAGTTATTATTTCCAAAATCCAATAAACAATAACCCTTAGTTGATTCAAATACGCCTTCTTGTGGTCCTATTCCTTCTATCCAACTAATATGTGGTTCTTGATCTGGATAGCAACCTAATTCTAAAACCTTTCTCAGTTGACCTGCCAAATCATTTATTATTTTTGTTGAAATGACATAAAGCGTGTCTTCTCCTTGATTGATAGCTAAGTAATCTCCCACTTCCAGATTCATATCCATCACCAATACTTCACCATCGTTCTTCATAGAATCTAGTAACCACAACTTACCATCAAGTTCTCTAGCATATTTTTTAGTAATTTGCCAATTGTTGCCCGTACTGTCTTGAGAGTATAAAATCCTATGGTAGTAATGGTTGCCTATTAAAATACTATCTTCAGTAATCGAATGTCTGCCGTAATTAACTGCTCCAGTAAAAATACTGCTCGTGACTGTGTACCAAAGATGATTAGGGTTTAAGACCTTTGCAAATGAAGAAACTGTAGATGTTGGCGTAGCCGCAATTATGGTAGAAGTTTGGCAAAAAATTCCAAACAGCAAAACTAAAGAATAAAAAAAGTTTTTCATGACAAAGTGGTTTAGTTTTAAAAAATGTAATCAAAAACGGCAATTCAATTTGTTTGTAACAAAAAGTTAACTTCTTACTGTAAACATACATGATACATTTGAAATGAGCAAATTTGCATAGTAATATTCGTTAAAATTGACTTCATGGCGACTTAAATGATGGAAATAGATGATTTTTTAATCACATAAAAGACGTAAACTTTTGTGTTTATTATTTTGAATTCTCAAAAGTTGCGATTGCTTTTGGATCAATATTTCGTCCCTACGGGACTAGATATAATAAAAACATTGGTCTCGCAACTACCCATTTATACTGTTACTACGAGCTACAAATAGCCAGCTACGAACTAAAACCTATCTCATTGATATTGAATGTAAATGGGTCTTGGATGTAAATTCAAAATTTCTTTTGCAGACATCAATCTATGTGGGGGCGATTGCACATCATTTTTATAAAACAATTTGAAACCAGCAAATTGTACAGGTTCATTCGTGATGGCATTTTGGTAAGAATTAACTTTTTTAGCTGGGAAACCGAATCCATCCATACTCATAACTACTTGAACTTCTGGACAAGTTTTGATTTTCTTATATTCGGTCACCATTCCTTTGGTAAATCTGTGGACTACAAGGATTTTTGGGGGCAAGTTGTTTTTCTTAACCAAATCAGCTAAATATGCTATACAATAATTGATATCGTCTGCATTCATACTTCCTATCTTTTTGCCTGGCACATGACCTGTATTCATTGCCCACTCAGGATCAATACCTAAATGAATATTAGGCATAGTTAGGTACTTTTCTAATTCTGGTATCTCTTTTTGAAGTGTACTATGTCCAACTTGAACATCAAGAATTGTAATGGCGTCAATTGAGTTTGATAATTCCAATACCTGATCTATTTGTGTATCTGGCATTCTAAGTCTGTATTTACCACCTTTGCCTGGTGACTTTTGAGCAGTGACCGCTATATAATGTAGAGCCGGAATGGCCTGAGTTGTTGTGTCTGCTTTATTCCAATATTCAACTTCACTTTGGAGTTTAGAGAGCATGTCTTCAGCAGGTTTTTGGCCTAAGATGCCCATTCCCGATGTATAAAGATTCCCATAATAAGCAATGACCCTATTAAAAGGCAAAATTGCTCCTGGCAGTGGATAAGCTGTTTTGGGTGGCCATTTGGATGTAATGGTATCGTGAGATAAATAAGCCATTTTCTGATCATACAAAGCAGTATCTAGGACAGGAATTACAGCTTCTTTTTTCTCAGTGACTAAGGTATCAATTTCAGTCTCTGAAGTATCATAAGGTTTAGAAATCTTGGACTCACTAAGCGATTGTTTACAACTGTAAAGACAAAAAGCAATAAAAGTAATTGTGAAATACTTGGTCATTGTTGGTGTTATATACTTTGCAAGATAGGCTTTTATAGTTTGAATGATCAAAATATTTGTTATAATGTCAATATAAATGAAAAATCCCTTGCAAATATGGTGATCTGCAAGGGACGATATGTTTTAGGAATGAGATATTATAATTAATACAAATATAATGCCACGTTTTTTTTTATAATTGGTGGATTTGGTGATTTGGGAACTGTTGTTATTAGGTCCCCACAAGACGATGTGCGAATTGAATTCTTTTTATTTTACCAATTTATAGTCCCTACGGCACTTAGCCCTACTATAGGCTATAAACTACAAGCTAAAAACTCCCCTATTGCTTTACAAATTTCAACGTCTTTACTTTTTGGTCCATGGCTATTCTTACAAAATACGAACCAGGTGTAAACGATTGGGTATTTATTTGAATCTCATGCGCTCCTGTAGACAAGGTCTTATTCGTGATGACTTCTATTTGTGATCCGATGGCATCAAATATGGTGACGTTCACATGTTTTCCTGTATTTACGAAGTTTAGATAAGTGTTATGGTGACAAGGATTGGGTGCGACATTGGCTTGGATAATTACTTGGGTATCATCTGTGGCACTTGGCGTCGAACAGTCCTTTATAAAAGGTATCTTTTGAAAATCATCAAATAAAACTTCTCTGACTGCATCTTCTTTGGCACCTAACCAATCTATCAGTAAACTTGCATATACAGATCTGAAGTCAAACTGCATCGGTACACCTTCTTGGGCGGCAACATCTGCACTGATTTCTGGATTTTCGCCATAGACACCTTGATTGACACAATTGCCAAAAACGATCAAAGGTGCTGCTGTTCCGTGGTCGGTACCATAACTATTATTGGCTCTAATCTGACGACCAAACTCTGAGAATGTCATGCCCACTACCCTTTCTTGTATGCCCAAAGATGCACAATCCTCCATAAATACGCCAACTGCGTCTGAGACATTGGCTAGAAGCGTAGCATGGTCACCATTCAAAGTATCATCTATCATGACTTGATTAGCGTGGGTATCAAAACCACCTAGGGAAACGACATAAATTTTGGTTTGAAGACCACCAGAAATCAACTGAGCTACTACTTTTAATTGGTCTGCAAGTCTGTTTCCTTCTGGATAGGTTGAAATATTATTTCCTTTATCAAACGAGTCTAAAACATTGACGGCGTAGGCATTAGATTGCTTGATGGTTGTTTTAATAAAATCCAATTCCATACCATAACAGGTCGTTTCATTAGTAGCAGCTACTGTTTCTGTTACTAATTTTACGGTGGTTTCATTGACCAAAGAATAACTAAAATTCCCTATCGGACCTTGGCAAGTTTCGGAAACTACGGCACCAAGAGTGATGGCAAATGGATCAGGATTTTCTTCATTGGGATAACCCACAGGATACCCAGGATATTGTTGGTCTAGATACCTTCCTATCCACCCTGTTGACAAAAACTCATCGGATGCTGATGCTGAAGTCCATATATCTGTCGATCTGAAGTGTGATCTATTTTGATTGGGATAACCTACAGATTGGACCACTGCCATCTTGCCATCATTATACAAACGATGCAAGCCACTCATGGATGGATGCAAAGCTGTTTTATCTACCATTTTTAATAACGATGACTCAGGAAGTACAAGTGTAGGTCTGACGGCACTCAAACCTTGGTATTGATCCACAGGAATCACCATATTGAGACCATCATTTCCACCATTAAGCTGAATGATTACCAATACTCGATCATCATCATTATTAATGAGATTAAACAAAGATGATTTAGCAAAAGCGGATACTTCCAATCCACCCAATAATATAGGAAGCGACATCAATGAACCTGACTGTAAAAATTGTCTACGTTGCATCTTTATTTTTTTTATTAAGTTGTTGAATATGAGTTAATAAATAAATGGATTAACTCAAATGATATTCTGGCATGCGCATCATGTAAACAAGCAAACTTCTCACCCTATTCAGTACTGCTTGGCGCTTACCGACATTGCTCGGATCTGCTTTATAGGCGTTATACACATCTGTCCATGTTTGTTCATTCAATCCTAGCAAAAATTCACTTTTTAGTGTGGCAAATTGATTATCTGCAACTGGTTTTGCATGTAGGATGATACCAAAAGATCGGACCACTTCATCTACATCTGAAGGATTTGCAAACTTATCTAAAGTAGGCAATGGATCTATTAGAAAGCGATATTGTCCAAACGGGACGCCTACAGAAGCAATTGCATCATTATAACTTTGTCTTGCCGGAAGTGATGTAGCATTTAACCACAAACGATAATAAGATGGCGCTTGATAAAATGCTTGCCAGCCAGCTACAGATGGCGCTTGAAATATAGCCATTTGCATAGCGAAAGATGATTGATATAAGCCATTCAATACTCTTTGCTTTAATGATGCATCAGGCGGAAAGACCATATTAAATTGGTTAACCGGATTGATAAGAAAGTCCACAGGATTTTTGATCATGCCACCGATGACACACTCATCATAAAAATATTCGCTAGACAAAAGTGCTTTGATCGCAGGTACAAGATTATAGTCATTTTCTCTGATCAATGCTGCCATTGGCTCGATGATTTGAGATTCTATATTTTCGTCGATAGTGAAATAGACAAACCATCTGTACAACTTTCTTGCAATAAAGAGAGATACTTCTTCCTTAGTAAAAATAATGTCTATAAGGTTCTTATATTCTTGATCTCCAGCATTATTAATGACAGCATTCCCAAATCTATGTGACAAGGTTTTGGTGGATGTGTCATGTCTAGCTAACCTAAACTCTGACCTAATCGGCAAATTATTACGCACATCAATCCAACCTGTCAAACACTTTGCTACTTCTTTTACGTCTTCTTCTGTAAAGGTGGTATAATCTCCAGGGCCTACTTGATCGCCTTTGCCTAATGTAAATAATTCCATCAACTCCCGAGCATAATTTTCATTAGGTGCTTGTCGAGTATTTTCCCTTCCATTCAGATAACTGAGCATGGCAGGATCGATGGTAATATCTTTGGTCAGTTGTTTAAAATTACCTAAAGCTTCAGCACGCAATAGCGCAATATATTTGTATGAATATCTTGGGTCATTGATATCCGCAGTGACAAAATGATTATGCCAGAAAAGCGTCATTTTCTCACGAATATTGGGCTGACTTGTGATCATTTGTTCAAAAGACCATGTGCGAAGTGACGTCGTTCTATACCCATTCACATTCCCTGTGGCACCTTTGTCTACCCATGTCTCTCCTATGGGAACATCGGGATCAAGATCATAATTGATATTAATAGGTGGCGCTGGCGCTGGCAAAACTTCAAAAAGTCGCTCGATGCATTGACTCAAAGTAAGATTACCGAAAGTATTTATGTTTTCCCAATTGG
>DAOLFJ010000099.1:0-14106 GCA_035326365.1 Saprospiraceae bacterium
GCATGAAATGCCCAGAATGAAAACCCTGTTGAACCCTGCCCACCCGCTTTCGCGGCTCCTTCACATAAAGCACTGTCGTGCTTCACTCTTCGAGATCGTTCAGTTGTGGTAGCGGAGCCAGACTTGAAAAATGAATTTTAGTTTATTAACGTAGAGCGTTACAAGTTATGGGGATATTGTCAGTTAGCTTGACTATGCCCGATCCTTTGCAGGTTGATTACACAGGTTTTTGCATTACTTTTTCATAAATTTAAGTAATTTGATGAGATGTACATCATACGAGCTAAAACATTTGTTAAACCTGGACAAGTAGATCAAAAGAGAAAAGAAATGAGATCTGCATATGATGAAATTATTCAAGACACCATATCGTTCTCACGGGTGACAGCAGACTAAACGCCATACTTTGCTATTATAGAGGATGTGAATGGTTTAATTTCTAATTACAATACGTCTGTTACCATACGTCTTGCTAGTCCTAACACAGCAAATGGTGAGATTGAAAATATGGTTGCAAAGGCAGCATTCTAAACTGTAAGCCAGTTTATAGTTTTTGATAGTTGAATTATGAGACCTTCCATTGTTATGATGGGAGGTTTTTTTATTTGAATCTTCTGATGCTATAAATAATAAATCCAGTAGTCAAATATGTTAAGAAGTCAGGGCTACGCTCCTTTTCTTGTTGTCAAGTTTTATGGAATTCCTATTGGACTTGTAAACTTGTTTGCAAGAAAAATACTCGATTTTCTTGTTGTCAATTTTTATGGATTACCTATTGGACTTGTAAACTTGTTTGCAAGAAAAATACTCGATTTGTCGTTATATTCTGTTGATTTCATAATGTCATTCCTTCAGGATTAAACTGCGAAGCTCAACGTGCATAATCCACCTTCTTTTTCGAGATAAGGGGTTAGGGGATGAGTTATCAGAAGGAATAATGCGTAGCCCAACGTGCACAAGCAATCGCGTGCAGCTTCAGCGGCATCAAGCAATTCTTTATATCTACACCTTCAAAAAACCATGTCGAAACAACTTCGCTATTAATTCAGTACTATTGTTACAATCAAATTTTTTGATCATATGGTTTTTTTGATTGTTGATAGTATTAGGTGAGAGTCCAAGTTTGTCAGCAATTTCTTGAGATGACATACCTTTTATCATGCATTCTATGATCGTCCTTTCCTTTAGGGTAAGTGACATATGGTAGATCTTTTTTTTGATTGGTATTTCAGTTTCGGTACTTCTTGCATTTAATATGTCTTGGATACCTTGATGTAAGGTGTCTATGTGTTCATATTTACTGACACATAAGTCTGCACCTGCATTTATGCAGCTTTCTTTGATAAAGTCAAGGGTTATAGCACTATATAGTATGATTATGGAGTTTGGTGCATTTTTCCTTAACATAGATATCAAATCGGTACCTAGTTCTTCATCTGTCAATAGGTCAGAAATGATAACATCGACAGTATTTTTTTTAAGGAAGTTTAGCATGTCCTTACTTTTGGTAAAAGTATCTGCCACCTTGTAATCTGTGGAATTTTTGAAGTAAGCACTAAGCATGTCGATGATGGGTTGCTGGTCATCAAATAGGATAATATTCATGTAATTAAATTGGGGTCTGTTGATCGACGCAAAGGTAGGCTTTACATTTATCCTGTGAAATAGTCATTTATAACTATAAGGAACGCATTCGTTAAGCTAAATAAGTACAAATATTAAGGAGAAAATAAAAAAAATAAAGAAATATCATCCATATATCAGCAAATTTATATATGTATATGTAACATATACAATTGAATACAAAACTTAGTTAATAATAACTATTGGCTAGCAAGGACTGAGTAGTTACCTTTGAGAGTTATTTTTTTAATCAGTCAAATCCCATGACTTTTAGACATATATTGATACTTCTATGTGCAGTGGGCATTTCTTCCACTTTTATGCCTTGGCTTCATTATCCGAAGCCTGATGCTGTTGTTTATGGCTATGTTTCTGATGGCATCATCACAGGGTTCATATTTGTACTCATGCTGATCGTATCCCTATACAATATCAAGAAGCCTGCATTCAATTATATAGGTTCTGGAATAATGGCATTAGTTAGTCTTTGGATGGGTTTCGAAGCATACACAAAAATAAATGAAATTGAGGCTGAAAAACTAAATTTTAGCACTGACAATCCAGTCATAGCGCTATCTACAGCTGGTTTTGAACAAGGCATAGGTATTTATGTCATGGGAATGGCAAGTATGGCAATTTTTGTAACTATTATAATTGCATTATTATTTCAAGCTTTTAGTCCAAAACTTGTTCAAAATGAAGAAGCTAAAACAAGTTTGGGAAGAAAAGAACTATTTGTACTGATTTCTACGCTCGGCATAGTAGCTTTGATAAGTTACTTCTTTATATTTGGAAAAATTGAAAATAAACCTGATGAAGCAGCATTGAAAACATCTATCTCAAATAGTGTTGCAGAGATGGGAAAAGCCATTCAGACAGAAAATTATGATGCTTTTGTCAATTATAACCATCCAATCATGATACAGAGTTATGGAGGGAAGGAAAGAACTAAAGATCTTTTGAGCGCAACACTCCAAGAATTAAAAAAATCAGGATACAGAGTTAAAAGTGCTGCATTGAGCGAAGTACACGATATTCAATTTAAACAAAACAATATTCAAGCGATAATCAGCCAAAAACTTACATTAGATTCAATGGATTTGGATAAAGTTCAAATGCAAAAAATGATCGCCATTTCTGAAAATAATGGAGTAAGCTGGAGTTTTATAAATATAGATAGTAAATCAAAGGAAGAAATTAAAAGTGTCTTCCCATTGATCAACCCAAATTTAAAATTTTAATCAGAATAATTTAGACCCTCAATAAATCTTTACATTATGAATTTTTTACGAAGACAATTATTTTTGCTATTATGTATTTTGGGATTATCCCAAATAGCTGTCAGCCAAATTAATTATACCCAAGGATTTGACGGCTGTAATGTCGACCCATGTAACAACTGGGATTGGGATATTGCATCGGGTAATATCACAGCAGTTTCAACATTGGGTTACTCACCTTGTGCGGTTGCAAATCCTGCAGCTAGAGCAAATTTGTCTGGCACTGTCCTTTCAGGCACTTTTTCCAGTACCGTTTCTTTGGGTACATCATCAGGAGAATATGCTAATTTGGGCTTCGCTTACAAAGTCATAAATGTAACCACGGGAACTGCCACTGCTGCAAACTCATGTACATTTACGGTACAATGGGCAAACGCGGCAGCAGGACCTTGGAATACCATAGAAACATTCCAAAACATTTCATCCACAGCTTGTGTACCTTATATATCGACAAGGTTTTTTCCTACAGCGGGACAGCCTATCTTTGCAAGGATTATGATGACAAGAAGTACAGGTGATTTTTGGGTAGTAATAGATGATATTACATTAACACAGCCACCACCATCACAAATTTTGGCAACAGATTGTTCATGTAACAATGATCAATCACCAAATTTGACAAATGGTACGTACAATACAGCATTGAGAATAAATTATAATCCTGCTCAACCAATGGCGCCAGGATTAGTGTATACATTAAGATCATCTACAGGATTAAATAATATCAGTGGTGGACCGATTGGTATGCCTACTTTCACCTTTTGTTCTGGAGGATGTCCTCCAGGGATTATGAATGGAGAATATTATCTACCTGTACAAGTACAACCAGGAGGCGCTTACAGTGCAAACGTAGACGGCCCAGATCCAGACGCTACTGCAGATCTTACACTTAATACTAATTGTACTACCTTATATCCTGCTTTACCTGTCATATCTTTAGCTGATTTAAACTGTTTGAATGCAGGGATTAATACATTTTCATCTGATATGGCTGTGTATTCTATCAATAATTCTCTTACAAACCCAATGCTTTATGAAGGATTTAGCCAAATGGGTAGTGGGAATTTGATCATAGAAAGTGATTCTATAAACGAAACTGAAAATGACCCTACTATGGAGTTGTACTTGATTAAACAAGTTGCCGGATGTAGAGTCTCGTCTTACAAAGAGTTTAAAGTATTTAGACCAGCAGTACCAACACTGAATAATACTGTTATAAGCTGTAGAGCAACTAGAGCAAATGATACCTTGTTTTTGAGTACCATGCTTGACTCCACAAATACAGGTGGTGGAAGGTATTTTATTGGAGGTAATGAAATTATTGATGGTAAATTTGGTATATCTGGTCCAGTGTGTACTATGGTTACTTATTCTATCACAGATAGTTGTGGTGTAACTAGGTCAGATACCAAAACCCTGCAAGTGACCTTGAAGCCTGCGCCAAGTTTTGATTTTGCTGCGGGCTCACCTGTATCACCTGTTTGTTCGAGAGATAATTTAACATTAAACTTGGTCAGGACCAGTACTGGTTCTAATCCATCATATACTGTCACATCTAATAATCCTTCTTATAATGGAAGTATTAGTGGCGCGACGGTTACTTTACAAGCTCCGGCATTAGGCCAATCCGTGAGATACACCGTTTGTCTTTCTGAGACTAATAATGCGCAGCCTGTATGCAGTACTTTACCGCCACAGTCTCCGTGTACAGCAAATATTTGTAAAAATTATACCATTTATAGAGATAGGTCTGACTGTGGTGCGAATGCATTATTCACTTCGATATGTGCAGACGATCAAGTAGATGTTTGTCCAGCATTCCCGAATCCAGGTATCAATGTAGGTTGTTCTTTTTTTAATATATCTACCCCAGATGTTTTAGAATCAAGTGTTTCGTTTGATGAAAATATCTATAACTGTGATGATGAAAATATCACGGGTAGTTATAGCGTATCCTTTATTGGACTAGATGCAGGTACGGGTAGCGGTGGTCCAACACTTGGATCTTTGCCGGGATTAAATGTGGTATGTAGGATATTAAACTTTAAAGTATTGGGATGGAGGCCTTTAGGTGCTTTATATAATATTTTGGGTTGTGGAAAAAGTTTATTACAAGCTATATTTGATTTCATAGCTACTATCGCAGGTGGTACAGGCGGTGGATATATCGTCATGGCAGACACAGATGGAGACGGTGGCTTTGATTATATCATAGATAATAAAGGAGGCGATGATTCAGTGTTTCCAGGTACAGGCACATTTTCCATTCCTAACAAGGTCAAAGGAAATGGTTTCGTAACAGTTAGAGCTGTAAGCGGATGGGTGAATAAGCCATCATCTATGTGTGGAAATTTTGATATCGAACCATTAAATATTTTGGATAGATTTCCTATCGGAGCAATTCCTATTGTAGGTGCTGTCGTAGAAGCGATATTGAATGCAGGTAATTGTGGTATCGATGTAGCTCTGTCACAAGAAAGTACTGAATCCGTAAAAGTAATCAACAATAGCGAACCTGATTTTATCAATTGTAATCCTAGTGGCTTTACTTTTGCACAAACATTGGATTGTACTATTCCTGTCAATTGGTCAGTACCTTCGGCTGTTGACGGTTGTAGTGAGTTACCTTTAATATACAGAGGTCCCGCGACAGGAGCTGATATCACAAATTATGTTGGGTCTACTCCACCTACTGTAGTGAACATAGATTCACCAGGTATTTATCAGACGGCAGGTCCAGTGCCGGGTTCATCATTAGAACCAGGTGTCTATCCTATTTCATATACCGCTGTATCTTGTAATGGTAATCCATCAATTTGTAGTTTTAATGTCGTAGTCACATCAGGAAATCCAATTTTGGAATGTCCTAATGACCTTACCGTGTCGACTAATCAAGATGTATGTTCTAGGGTTATCAATGGTTTAGCACCATACCAAGGACTTGGTTGTGCAAGTATCATTAATTACTCATTTACTTCTCCTGTAACAAATACCGTTTTTGAAACAAATTCTACGACGATTGGTACGCATAATATACCAGATGGAATAGCATTTGAGTTAGGGGTTACTAATATTACTTACAATATGTTGGTAGATATTAATGGTGACGGTGACTATGCAGATCCAGGTGAAGACCAATCATGTAATTTTAGTATTACAATAGAAGATAATCAAACGCCTGATGCAGTGTGTTTGGATGTGGATTTACAATTAGACAATTTAGGTGCGGGAACAGTCTTCGCATCTGAAATGGCAAATCAAATATATTTGGATGGTGGTAGTACTGACAACTGTAGTATAACAGAAATAGTCATTTCAAAAGACAATGTAAACTTTACACCTTCATTAAATTTTGATTGTGCTGAAATTGGTCAAAATGTCGTGATCTTGAGAGTAACAGACGGCAGTGGCAATATTAGTTATTGTAAAGCAGTAGTTACAGTAGTAGACTTCTTTGAAGGATTCAAACTTGATCTAGATGTACCAGAAGTATGTTTCGAACCTTTCCAAAATACGTATGACTTTTCTAATTATATTGTCATCGCAAGACCTAATGGTATTAATGTGGCTCATGATGATGTTAGCACATTAGGACCAGAGATAGTGGGTTCTTTTGGAATATCTGCGTTCCTTCCAGATCAAGGTTCTACCAATGATCCTGGTACAATGACTACTGACGGGGTATATACTTTGGGTACTGGTACAGGTTGGATTACTATTTCATATATATTATCTATCAATGAACAAGTTAATCAAATCGCAGACACTTCTTTATTGACAGGATGTTTCAGAATGGTTCACGATGTATTCCGCGTCGAAAAATTAGATCCAGTCTGGAATGGTGGTTTTATGTGTTGTGACCAGTTGCCAGTATGGTTAGGTGGTGCAGCATGGGATGGTACAGGTGCGCCACCAATCCCTGCAGGTATGATTTCGCTTACAGCTATCAGAGGCTCATATCCTGGTGATGTATATGGTGAGTGGACAGGAGAAGGTGTTACTTTCCAAAACCCAGATGGCGTTCTGTTTTCTGGAGATGAATTTTTCCAATTTGATCCTGAGGGATTAGATGGTACCTATACATTGACCTATATCGTAGGTGACGAACCATGTGCATTTACTTATGCACAGGATATCAGAGTGACGTGTCAAGATTTGCACGTAGAGCTTAGTGATATTACTGTTTGCCCTGCAAATTGGGTGGATGAGAGAGTTGTCTTGACAAATCTTGATGATAAAGATGTAGTCGTTTCTGTGACAGGTCTCGATGCACTCGGTATGGATGGCGCACACTATGGTAATTTTACGGATCTAGTAGAAGACCTAGATTCTGTACCTGTAGTAGATGGTCGTATCGTTATACCAGGATTTTATGCACCTGCTGAGCGAGATAAAGATTATGTCATTTGCGTGACTACTTTCCAGACAACGCCTTTCGGTTGTTCTGATAATTTCTGTTATACCATTACAGTTCAGGACTTAGAAGCACCAGACTTCCTAAATTGTCCAAAAGAACCTATCGTCGTAGATGCACCGGCAGGATGGTGTAATTCATTTGTGAATTTTGAATATCCAGAAGCTTTTGATAATTGTATGGGCTTGTATGCTAGGATAGAGCAAGTAGATACTACAGGTTTAGTTTCGGGAGATTTATTCCCTGTGGGCCTAACTGTTTTGTCTTATATGGCCATTGATACGGTAGGTAATCAAAGCTATTGCGAACTGAAAATAATTGTAAATGATTATCGATTAGCTCCAGTTATTACTTGTCCATCAAGCGTAGAGAAAGCAAATGATGTCGATATGTGTGGTGCCGTAGTTAATAATATAGCACCGACTATGGTAAATGATAATTGTATCAACAATACTTCTGTTCTTTATGAAATCAAAGACGCAGCGGGACTTCCTATTGCATGTGGCTTTGAAGATGCAAGTGGCGAAAAATTCCCAGTAGGAACTAGTTCAGTGACCTATACTGCTTATGATCAACCATTGGTTTTGATTACAGAGATCGTCCAAGATGGTGTAGTATCAGGAATGGAAATCACCAACTTTGGCCCTGCTGAAGTGGATATAACTTGTGCAAAATTTGTATTAAAAGATGCGGCAGGTATTGTATTAGAAACTTTTACATTACCTATTAATAATAACATCTCTACTATGTTTGACTTGCCGATTTATCCGCCAGTTGACCCAATATTGTGGAACGTTAGAAATCCTGACAATATCCTTGAAGTAGGGGAGACCTTCACACATGTATTTAATGGTGACCAAGATGGAGACGGTGATGTAGATGTCATCAATACTTATGCTCGATGTGATGTCAGAAAGTATTGTTTGATGTTCCTAGAGAGAACCATTGATGAAGCAACTATCAATGACCTAGTGGACGGCGAAGTCATCCTTCGTAAAAACGAATGTGATCATGATGTGCAAACCGACTTTATTCCTGCCACACCTTGTGATCCAGGTAGTTTCGGTATGTTGAATCCAGGACTCACTACTATGACGCCAAATGGTGCAAGTGTCGGCTTACAAAATTTTGCGCCAAGCAAAACAACATGTAGCTTCACTGTCAAAATCAATGACCTAGAAGCACCTTCTTGCATCTGGCATGATACCATACCAATGATTACGACTGCTTTCCCATTGTCTACCCCATTAAATATCGTAGCAGACCAATGCCTGAAAGCTATGGTTACGATGCCAGCAGGTATTGTAGATGATGTAAATATCAGAAATCTGAGATTGAATATTGCAAATGCAGGAGCGATCACAGCGTATTTACGAAGTCCGTTAGGTACTAGAATAAAACTCTTCAGTAGAGTGTGTGCGACGGATATCGATGCTTGTGATGGCACAGGTATAGCTGGAAGTCCAAATGTGAATGTGAATCTTGATGAAACCATTAAGTGGACACCTGCACAAAGCATACGAAATGCAGTTTGTTCTCCATCGCTTGGAGCGGGAGGTACTTACAGACCTGAAGAATCATTTAAGGCCTTTTATGGTGAGCAGGGTGGTGGCGTTTGGACACTAGAAGTGTTTACAGATGAAGGCATAACAGGTACATTGACAGATTGGGATTTACAGATTTTATATAGATTGCCATTCAGTCAGCCTGATGTTGTATTAGAAAATGCACTTGATAGATGCGACCAAGAATATAGTTGGATTCACCCTATCTTAGAAGATAATTGTTGTGTAGGTACTGTAAACGTTACATACACTTTTGAAAATGATGTGACAGGAGTAAACACAACCGTTACAGAGGTGATCAAAAATGAAAATGGGGCGATTAATGTCCAAGGTTGTAGAATTACCAGAATCTTTGAAGTAGGTAAAACGACGATTGAATATGCATTGACAGATCAGTACGGCAACTTGAATACTTGTAGCTTTATGGTAACGGTAAATGACACTGAAAAACCAGAATTCTTAAGTCCTTTCTGCCCTGATAGAACGCTTTATCTAGCACCTACAGAGTGTTATGGTATTTTGATAAATCCACCTACGGCTGAAGACAATTGTGCTGTTGATAGCATTGCTTTCTGTTTTGCAAACGGTACAATGGCAAATATTGATGCATTACCTATCGGTTCATACAATTTGATCGCGAAAGCTGTGGATATTTATGGAAATATTCAGACTTGTACATTTAGTGTATCTGTTTTGGAATTCATTCCTACTAATAATAGTTTATCTTGTAATAACGAAATAAATCTTTCACTAGACGCTACATGTATGGCTGTCATTACACCAGATATGATATTGGAAGGTGACTCTTACAGATGTTATGAAAACTATTGTATAGAGATCAAAGATATTTATGGTATACCACACGCAAATTTATTTACCATTGCAGATGAAGGCAAAAGATTTGAAGTAAGTGTCGTAGATTGTAATGGCTCATTAGCAAATTCTTGTTGGGGATATGTTAATATAGAACAAAAGTTGTTACCACTATTTTCTTGTCCAGCAGATCTTACCTTAGCTTGTAATATAGACGTAGAAGCTAAAAATCTACAAGGCAAGTTATTGACAGGTGAAGGATTGCTTGAGTCATGTGAAGTTGGGGCTGAAATCAGTTACCAAGATGAGTGGATTAATTATGGTCAGTGTAATGATCCGAGAGCACTTGTAGAACGTACATGGACGATCGTAGATACAGATGGTAATAAAGTGGAGTGTGTACAAAATATCACTATTAGACCACTTAATCTTGACGATGTAGTGTTCCCTGCGGATATTGACTTTGCAGATGCCCTTGATTGTGAAGATGTTACTAAGGATGCAACTCTTACAGAACCAGAATTTACTGGGTATCCAACACTAAATGGTATCAAGGTTAACCAATCTGGTAGTCTTTGTATGGTGAGTCTTAATTATTCAGATGACTACTATGAGATATGTGATGGAAGTTTTGAAATTCTCAGAACTTGGAGAGTCAGAAACATGTGTCTGCCAGTATCTCCTACCAATCCTAGAACACACATTCAAGTGATCAAAGTATTAGATGTAGATGGTCCTATTATCAAAGATTGCCCTACTGACATTACCCTTTCTGTCAATCCTTGGACATGTAGAGCATTTGGCCCTGTACCATTACCTACGACGATAGAAGAGTTGTGTTCACCTAGATATGATGCTAAAGCAATTATTTATGGTGGTGGAAAAATCACCATTTCGAAGAGTCCGACCAACGTACTTTCAGCTAATGTTTCAGATCTTTCTATCGGTAATTACCAAGTCAAATATTCATTTGTAGATGAGTGTGGCAATAAATCTACTTGTATTTATAATATCAAAGTGGTAGATAATATTGCACCTGTACCTGTTACTCTCCAAAACATTGTCGTAAGTCTATCTCCAGGATATGATGCAAATGGTGTTGCAGATGGTCAAGCAAAACTATTCATTGCAAGTGTGAATAATGGATCATTTGACAATTGTACGCCGATTCGTATGGAATTGAGAAGGACTAATAAAGCTTTGGATAAGTTTAATGGCGTTGCATTGCCTGATGCACCTTCTTGTGGTAACATAGGTATCGACAATCATAACAATAATATTACTTTCAATAACCTAATACCTGCAAGTAGTACCATGCCATACAACGTTAAAGATAATGATGGTGGTGAATTTGTGAAGTTCTGTTGTGAAGATGTGGTCACACCAGGTGCTGACGTAGATGGTAATGGTACCCTAGATACTGGTTATCATATGGTAATATTGAGAGTATGGGATGATGGAAATAGAGATGGTACTGTGGGCAATGTAGGTGATAACTTTAATGACTCATGGGTCAATGTCAAAGTTGAATTTAAGGCTGCTCCAGTCATTACTTGTCCTGCTGATGCTACCATCTATTGTGATTGGGCAATTCCGACCAATCCACAGAATGGTACTCCAGGCTCAATAAACAATGCTGCTATCTCAGTGAGTGGTGTAGAATTTGTTAAAACTGGTCTTCCTTCTGCATATGGTGTATGTACAAATCCAGATATCAAATTCTGGGATCGTGTAGCTACTGACCAATGTGGAATCGGTAATATCCAACGTACATTCCAAATCACTGAAAGCGGACAAACTAGAACATGTGTGCAGCAAATAGCGGTACAAGCAAGTTTACTCGCGCAAGTTTGGACATTTACAGATACTCGTTACGAAAGAACATTTGTACCGTCTACCGTGATCAATCCATTATCTGTAAATCGTGGTCTAGATGTGACACAAGCAGCAAGCTGTGAAGGTCCTTCAGAAACACAAATCAAAGATTGGACACCAAGATATATTTACGCACCTTGCGATTTGATAGGTGTAAGTGTAACTCCTTCAAGATTTGATTTTGAAGAAGGCGTATGTAGAAAGTGGAAAATAGAATATAGTTTTGTCAATTGGTGTGACAACAAACAAGTCAAATTTGCCAAATATTTTGTGTACAACGACACTGAAGCACCAGTTATGGCATGTGAAGACAAAACCATTCCAGCAGGTGCAGCATGTAGAACGACAGTTGCGCTCAAAAAATCAGCTACAGATGATGGCGGTTGTATTCCAGATGATCCAGACAGATGGTTGAAATGGCAAGTTTTAGTTGATGAGTGGGGCGATGGTACTGTAGATTATGCATACAGTTCATTTGTACCTAGTAGTTCTACCAATTTCCAAAGTGTGGTGAATAATATTCCTACGAAATACCTAGCGCCTACTAAGCCTGGTGTCGATGCGGAGATTGTGTTCAGAAATGTGATTGAAGGAAAACAAAGCACACACAAAGTGACTTGGAAGGTGACAGACGGATGCCATAACTTTGCAACTTGCGAAGAAATCATTCAGGTACGTGACCTAAAAGCACCGACACCATACTGTATTTCTTTAAGTACAGCATTGATGGAAGTACCTGCTAATGCACCAGCTGGAGCATTGCCAATGATCGCTTTGAAAGCAAAAGATTTCAACAAAGATTCATATGATGGTGACTTTAATACACCTTGTACGCCTAAACAAGATTTGTTATTTACATTTGATAATTGGGCTCCTAGAGTTACAGACACAATCATAAATGGTACGCTTGTCAATATTAATGTGTCTCATTATTTTGACGGAAATGGTAAACCTTATTTATTAACAAATCCGAATGCAACTGCTAAGTATCTTGCTGGTGAATATCAAAAATGGTATCCATCAGAAAAAACATCAGATAAGATATGGACAAGTGCAGCACTCAATGGACAATCTTTTGTAGATGTAAGCATCCAAATGACCGTATGGGATATGTTTTTCAATCATGATCATTGTGCTACATCTGTGAAGTTGATTTGTAATGGTGCAGGTTGTCCACAATCATCAGGTTTTGTGGTCGCAGGTACAGTTGCAACGACTCAAGATCAAACCGTGAATGATGTAGCTGTCACTATGGAGGCTGTAGATTTCCCAGAATTGACCAAAGGGTTGTATACTGCTCAGGATGGAAAATTTGAGTTTAATAATGGAATACCAGGACTCAATTATGCGCTTTCTGCTTCCAAAAACGGTGATTATCTGAATGGTGTAAATACATTAGATTTAGTGTTGATACAACGTCATATTTTAGGAATAGAACCATTTAATGATCCTTACAAAATGATCGCAGCAGACGCTAATAATGATGGTAAGGTCTCAGCAGCTGACTTAGTGGAGCTTCGTAAATTGATACTTGGTGTGGTTGCAGGATTATCCAAAAATGCAAGTTGGAGATTCCCAGTTGACAACCAAAATCTTTCTGCTAACTATCCATTCCCATTTGTAGAGAAAATAGACCTTCCTAATATTGGCTCAGATAAAATGGATCAAAACTTCGTAGCTGTAAAAATAGGCGATGTGAGCGGAAGTGCTTCCACAGACTTAACAAGTCCAATGGTTACATCTAGATCAGCAACAGCGTTAAAATTGACATATGCAGATCAGAAAGCACAAAAGGGATTGGTAAACATTCCGATTACATCATCAAATTTTGTGAGTGTATTTGGTTGTCAAATGACTTTAGAATTGTCCAATGCAACCTTTGTTTCCATCAAATCTGGAGCAATAAAAGTAGCTGAAAACAACATCGGAGTTATTCAGAATGATAAAATCACCATAAGTATAGCTAGTGAGACAGCTATCACACTTTCAGAAGATGAAGTATTATTTACCATAGTAGTGAATGCGACTTCGGATGCTGATGTTAGAGATTTAGTAGCTATAACTTCTGATGTAACACCTGCTGAAGCTTATTTTGGTTCAGATTACACTACATCTAAAGTTGTCTTGATGCCAAGGTCAAGTATCCAAGAAGATATCACATTATATCAGAATGTACCGAATCCATTTAAGGGTCAGACCACTGTTAGTTTCTATATGCCAAATGCAGCAGATGTCGTGTTAAATCTACATGATCTCACTGGTAGACTTATGACAAGTAAATCGATCACTGCACTTAAAGGAATGAATGAAGTCTTGTTTACAAAGGATCAGTTAGTACCATCAGGTGTGATGTATTACACATTAACTTGTGGTGATTACACTGCTACCAAAAAGATGATCATAATAGAATAGATTCAGATTGAGTTTTATTACATACAAAAACGTTCAGTATATTAATTTATACTGGACGTTTTTTTTTATCCCAAATAAGTTATTAGAACTTCGTCATGAAAGTCAAAAGTCCAATAAAATAAAG
>DAOLFJ010000100.1:0-14095 GCA_035326365.1 Saprospiraceae bacterium
AATGCTTTAATAATGTAAAAATAATTTTAGCACATTCACCTAATGAGCTAAAGACTAAAACTATATCGTTAATAGAAAAAAAGAAAATTATTTTTCAATATTGCCACTTAAACTTATTTAAAGAGAAGGTTAAATTATTAAGTATACATAATGGTATTTTACAAACAAGTTTGCAAGGCAAATAGTAATCAATAACTATACAAGGACTGACTTCATGCCATCTATGATCGATGCCCAACTTGCTTCTGAGTGTTGTGCTTTCTCTTCATCATAGTTTGTCTGGTAAATAGTGAGTTCAGTGACTCCATTGATCTCTTTTACTTCATAAGACACCCAAAGATAATTTTCAGGAAGGTCTTCTTTTCCACTCCAATTGCTTAGGTAGGAATAAGCAAGTTTCTCATCTTTTATATATTCTAATATGGTGCCTTTGTCTCGGTAAGACTGTCCTTCCCATGCTCCTTGGAATATTATTTCACTGCCTATCACCCATGAAGTGATCAACTCGGTTCCAAAAAAAATATTGTTTGATGATATCAGGATTTGTGAGTGCATCCCACACTTTTTCTTTTGGTGCATGGATGGTTGTTTTGTAAGTAATTTTATGTTGCGTTTGCATACTTTTAAGTTTTATGGTTTTAGAGTGAATATATTAAGGACAAGGTATAAGTGTTGCGGTGAGACTCAAACCATCCATTTTTAAGATAAAACAATGTCCTTGGTAATTTTTAAGGATTATACCTTTTTCTGGATTATCAATGTATATCGTGCCATTGGATAAGTGGAATTCGGTGAGTGGATTAGATGTATTAAAACCCATTTTGGGGAAGTCTTCGCAAGCATCACCTAGACCATTGTTGTTTAAGTCCGTTTGGAATTTATTGGGATGATTCGGGCAGTTGTCTACGGAGTCAGCAATTCCGTCACAGTCTGTATCAATTGGCTCACAAGCGTCACCTATGCCATTATTGTTGCAATCAAGTTGGTTTGAATTTGCAACTGTCGGACAATTGTCGCAGTCATTGCTCAGACCATCATTGTCATCATCTGGACCACCATTAAATGTTAAGTTTAGCGTTAAAGTATCAGGGCAACTATTAGCACCAATGGTGTAATAAGGGTATTGTCCTGATTGATTATAGATTTGATTTGTAGGTGGCCAATAGAACGAACCTGAACAAAGTGAAACAAACTCTTGAGCAGCAGATCCTTCAGTATTTATGATTAGTTCTATCGTTTCTTTGTAACAACCATTAATATATTGGGAGTATGTCCCGCTCTGTGTATAAGTGCTATCATTTGTTGCCCAAGTATATTGATTACAAGCCGTCACTTCATTAATATATTCGCTTCCAATATTTGTAATGGTTAAATGAAGTGTTTGAGAATATGTACAACCATTTGAGTAAGTAGTGTCAAAAAAATAAGTACCACTTGTATAATATGTACTATCGTTCCCTGACTCCCATTTATAATAATAACATTGAACTATAGTAGTTTCCGTACTAAAGATAGTACATGCATCACCAATACCATCACCATCACAATCCAATTGATCATTATTAACAATCTCCCTACAATTATCTACGTCATCCATAATACCATCACCATCACTATCTTGACAAGCATCTCCTATGCCATTGTTATCCCAATCTGTTTGATTTGGGTTTGCTACAGTAGGACAATTATCTGAATAATCATATTGTCCATCACCATCTGTATCAGAATTATAGTCACATTTATCTCCTAAACCATTATTATTCGCATCTGCTTGATTTGTATTGTTTTGGCATGGACAATTGTCGATGGCATTAACTACACCATCTGTGTCTATATCACCAGTTTCGCAAATCTCTCCTAAACCATTACCATTGCAGTCTGATTGGTCATAATTTGAAATAGTTGGGCAATTATCTGAGTAATCATATCGTCCATCACCATCCGTATCAGAATTATAGTCACAAATATCTCCAATACCATTATTGTTTGCATCTGCTTGATCTGGATTGTTTTCGCAGGGGCAATTATCTACATTATCCATTACTGCATCGTTATCAAAATCTGAGGTAAGATCACAAACATTTCCTATTTGATTATAATTACAATCTTCTTGGTTTGTATTTGCGATTAAAGGACAATTGTCCCAAGGGTCATTCCGAGTATCACCATCCGTGTCAGATTCGTAGTCACATTTATCACCTATACCATTATTATTTGCATCTGCCTGATTTGGATTGTTTTCACATGGACAATTGTCGCTGGCATTAAATACCCCATCATTGTCTAAATCACCAGATTCACAAATATCTCCTATTTGGTTATTATTACAGTCTGTTTGTAAAGGGTTACTTAAAGTCGGGCAATTATCTACAAAATCATTTACACCGTCACCATCTCCATCTGGGGCAGCACCACAACTTTGAAGTAATATTGGAACGGAAGCGCAATTTGGTCCGTTATTACTAATATTAGCTGAGTTATTATTTCCCCATAGTTTGTTACAAATGGCTTCTACAGCACAGTTAGAAAGGAAAGAGTTACCAGAAATAAATAAATTACCTATCGTCATTGGATGGTCGAAACCTTCGATGGTTGTTAAAAAAACGTTACTATTTAAATTTAGCTGGCCTACACTTTCTAGATTATTAAAACCAGAAATGGAAGTCAGGATATTATTAGCAAAGATTTCTAAATCACCTTCAATTGATGTTATTGTATTAAAACCATCGAGTATGGATAAAGAATTATTGTTGCTAATACTTAAATATCCATTTATTGTAGTTAAATTATTAAATGCTGTAAAGTATGAGATATTTCCATACAACCTTATATAACCTTCAATATTACTTACATTACTTAATCCTGTAATACTAAAAACTATATCAGAATTAAAATGGATTATTTCGAAATAACCGCCAACATTTGTTAGGGCAATTAATCCTGATAAATTGGATAAATTAAAATTGCTAACTAGTCGAAGATTTCCTCCTAAAGTTGTCAAATTGTTTAGTCCATCAATTACATTTAGATTAATACAATTTCCTATATTTAAACTACCACCAATGATAGTAAGGTTATCTAATCCATTAATATTATTCACTGCAACTCCATTTAGAATTACATTACCCTGCACATGCGTTAGATTTTCAAATCCATCCAAATTGGTAAGCTGATTTGTATTCAATATCTGCAAACTACCATTTATCTTTGTGATTTGAATTAAGGAATCGATATTAGTGATATCATTTCCAGTGATACCTACATTGCCATCTATGATCGTACATCCCGGATAATCCGTAGGGAAGGCATCTACTTGTGCTTGTGTGGTGAAAACTATGGCTACAGGTATACAGTTTTGTGCTTTGCTAAGGTAAGATGTCAACATTAAGATAGAAACTATAATTAATTTCAGGTTCATGTGCATTAATTTTATGCAAATGTGAGAAATTATCTGTGATATATGTAAATAGTAGGCATAAAAAGATAAAATACTTTTTGAAATTTTGCTCTTATGGAAACACATCATTTTTGAAATATTACATTTTCTTAATATCTTTGCGATAAATTAATTTGTCTTATGCGCCAATATCATGACTTACTTAGACACATATTAGATCATGGAACTCAGAAAACGGACAGAACAGGTACGGGGACTATAAGTGTATTCGGATACCAAATGCGTTTTGATCTTAATGAAGGTTTTCCGATGTTAACGACCAAAAAGCTGCATCTTAAGTCCATTATATATGAGTTATTATGGTTTTTGAATGGAGATACTAATATTAAATACTTGACAGATAATGGCGTTCGTATCTGGAATGAATGGGCGGATGAAAATGGAGATCTTGGTCCTGTGTACGGAAAACAATGGAGATCCTGGGCCACACCTGATGGAGGGACGATAGATCAAATTTCAAACCTTATTCATACCATCAAGACCAATCCCGACTCTAGACGTATGATAGTCAATGCTTGGAATGTAGGGGAATTGGACAAAATGGCATTAACTCCATGTCATTGTTTATTTCAATTTTATGTTGCTGATGGCAAACTTTCGTGTCAGTTGTACCAAAGATCAGCAGATACTTTTCTCGGAGTGCCTTTTAATATCGCTTCGTATGCATTGCTTACTATGATGATTGCAAAAGTTTGCGGACTTGGTTATGGAGAATTTGTGCATACTTTTGGTGATGTACATATTTACAATAATCATATTGATCAAGCTAATTTACAACTAACTCGTACGCCGAAAAGTCTTCCTACAATGGAAATAAATCCAGAAGTGACATCGATTTTTGAGTTTACATATGATGATTTTGAATTAAAAGATTATCATCCTTACCCACATATCAAGGCAGAAGTGTCGGTCTAGTAGTGTTAATAATTTCTTAAATTATTTAGACATTTTCTAAATAATTAGAAACATATAGTAAAAATTGTGATTAATCTTTCAGAGTTTTACTTTTGTGGCAGTTTTAAAATTTTACATTTTTATTACAAATACGTTGAATAACATCAACATTAATAAAGATATGCCAATGATGATTTACAAGCATCTCATAATCAAGTCGATAATAACAATTTTCGTAGCTAGTTTAAGCTTCGGAGTCTTTGCTCAGGCCAATCCTGATGCAGGTAAAGAGTTATTCAAAAATTATTGTGCTGCATGTCACAGCAAAGATATGCGAACTGCGGCCACAGGTCCAGCACTAGGCGGAGCACAAGCAAAGTGGGGCGACGATGTTGCTTTTTATGCTTGGATCAGAAATTCACAAGCTATGATCGCATCAGGTCACCCAAAAGCTTTGGAAATTTGGAATCAGTACAAGCCAACTGTGATGACCGCATTTCCTAATCTTACAGATGATGAAATAGGTAATTTAATTGCGTTCATCAATGGAACCTATGATGGTACTTATCCAGTGAAAGCAGCAGGTGCTGCTGCAGCTGATACTGCTGCAGGACCGGTTGAAGAAAAAAGCAATCTTCCATTGTACCTTATTATCGCAGCAGTCTTAGCTATCTTAGCTTTGTTGTTAACAAAGATTATTTCTAATCTTAATCAGATAGCAGCTGCTAAAGAAGGCGAGTATGTAGAGAAGAAAACCATTGCCCAGATTTTGACTTCAAAAGGAGTAGTGACATTCTTATTATTTGCAGCGATCATCTTAGGCGCTTACACAACAGTAAACAAAGCAACAGAACTAGGTCGTCAGGAAGGATATCAGCCAGATCAACCTATCAAGTTTTCGCACGTAACGCACGCAGGTGTAAATAAAATTGATTGTCAATACTGCCACGATAGTGCTAGAAGATCTAAACATTCTGGTATACCTGCCGCAAATACTTGTATGAATTGCCACAGAGCAATCAAAGTAGGTTCACAATATGGTACAGCAGAGTTGACAAAGATTTTTGTTTCTGCAGGTTATGACCCTTCTACAAATACATACATAGAAAACTATGATGCCAAAACAGAAGAAGAGATCAAAGCTATATATGGTAAATGGATCGGTGATGAATATGTAAAAGCTAAAGAATTGGCAGCACTGAATAAAGAAGGTGAAAATGTCGTAGAACAGCAGTGGGCTGACATCAAAAAGTCATTGACAAATGAACAGAAAAAGAAAGTTCAAGGACCGATAGAGTGGGTGAGAATACATAACCTACCTGACCACGCCTACTTTAACCATGCGCAACACGTAACTGTAGGTAAGGTAGAATGTCAGACTTGTCACGGAAAAGTAGAAGAAATGGAAGTTGTTAAACAAGCATCTCCACTTTCTATGGGATGGTGTATTAATTGTCACAGACAAACAGAAGTGAAGTTTAAAGACAATCCTTATTATGCTAATTATACACAATACCACGAGGAGATGGCAGCGGGTAAAAGAGATAAAGTAACGGTATCCGATATAGGAGGTTTGGAATGTCAAAAATGTCATTACTAATACCTTAATTTAAAATCATATTTTAGAAAATATTAATCTTAATATATTCATGAAAAATCAGATAGATAATATTTGGATAGGACAAAAAGACCTAACACAAGATGCCGAATTCTTAGAAATTGCTAATAAGGAATTTGCTGATGAATCCGTTTCATATTCAGATATGCCTGCATCTTTGTCAGGTAATAGAAGGGATTTCCTTAAATTCTTAGGCTTTAGTGTCGGCGCTGCAACAATAGCTGCGGGTTGTGATATTCCTGTAAAACGTGCCATACCGTATGTAGTAAAACCCGATACAATCGTACCTGGTATTGCAAACTATTATGCATCTACTTTTGTAAATGGTGGTGATTACTGTCCTGTGCTAGTAAAAACTAGAGAAGGACGACCTATCAAGATAGAAGGAAATGATTTATCTCCTATTACAGGTGGGGGAACTTCTGCTAGGGCTCAAGCTTCTGTATTAAGTTTATACGATACAAGTAGACTTTCAGGACCTAAAATGAAGTCTGGTGATTCATGGAAAGATACTGATTGGGCAGAAGTAGATAAGCTTATGGCTACGACCCTTCCAGCTTCAACAGGTATCAGAATCGTTACAAATACACTAATGAGTCCAACTGCAAAAAGAGCATTGGGTGAATTTGCAGCAAAATATCCAAATGCTAAAGTAGTTACTTACGATCCAGTTTCAGCATCTGCGTTACTAGATGCAAATGCTAAAAACTTTGGTCAAAGAGTAGTACCAAGTTACAAATTTGATAAAGCAGAAGTAATTGTTAGTTTTGGGGCAGATTTTCTAGGAACTTGGATTTCGCCAATTGAATATGCAGCAGCATATGTGAAAGGTAGAAAAATAAATGACATTGCAAGTGCAAAAATGTCTAGACATATTCAGGTGGAGAGCCACATGTCTATGACAGGTTCGAATGCTGATAATAGAATTTTGGTCAAACCATCTGAGCAAGGCGTTGCTATAGCACACCTTTACAGTGAAATAGTAGGTGGTGGAGCTGCTTCAGGCTTGAATGATAAAGCTAAAAAAGCATTGTCAAAGGTTGCAGCTGAACTTAAGGCAGCACAGGGTAAATCATTGGTAATCAGTGCTTCAAACAATGTGAATGAGCAATTGATGGTAAATGCTATCAATAATACCTTAGGTAATTATGGAACTACCATAGATATGGCCACTCCATCTTACCAAAGACAAGGTAATGACACAGAGCTAAAGGCATTGGTGGAAGAAATCAAAGGTGGCAGTGTAGATTTAGTTATTTTCCACGGCGCTAATCCCATATATGACTCTGCATACAGCAAAGCTTTAACAGAAAGTATTTCGAAAGTAAAAAATAAAGTTTCATTTGCTACAGTCCTAGATGAAACAAGTGTTTTGTGTGATATTATTGCACCTACAAACCACTTCTTAGAGTCATGGGGTGATGTAGAAGCTAAAAAAGGTCATTTATCTTTAATCCAACCTACTATTGCACCTTTATTTAATACACGTCAAGCAGAGTTATCTCTATTGACTTGGGCAGGAAGTACAACAGTAGATTTGACATCAAGCCAATCATACTACGAGTATTTAAAAGATACTTGGAAGAACACAGCATTCACAGCACAAAGTGAGTTTGCGTCATTCCAATCATTCTGGGATAGTGCAGTTCATGATGGTATTGTAAATTTACCAGCATCAAGTGCTCCATCATTTGTAGCTGCTGAAATTTCTGGTGAAGTGACCAAACCTGCTTCTACTGAATTAGAAATATCTTTCTTCGAGACAATCCAAATAGGAAATGGTCAATACGCAGGTAATCCATGGTTAATGGAGATGCCAGACCCAGTTACTAGGACTTCATGGGGTAATTATCTTGCTGTACCAGTAAATTTTGATGGTTACACTACCATGGAAGGCTTTAATGGTCTAGTAGATGGAGATTTGGTAGACCTTACTATTGGTGATCAGAAATTTACTGTTCCTGTAATCCAACAGTTCGGACAGATGCCAGGCACCGTTTCTATCGCCTTAGGTTATGGTAGAACACAAGCAGGACATACAGGATCTAATGTTGGTATCAATGTAAATGATTTAGTAACACTCGGGGCAGATGGTCCGGGTTATTATAATACAGCTGTTTCAGTTTCAACTAAAACAGGAAAAGAAAAAGATTTCTCTTGTGTGCAGTATCACCACACCATTGGCGTGAGAGGTATAGACAAAGATACTAATCAGGAGATAAATGCAGATGAAGCTGCGTTGGTATTTTTTGATTACTTCACCGGTATCAAAGGTTTCCAAGGCGCACTTACCGACAGATCAGTTATCTATACTTCGAATGTTAGCGAATTGAAAAATAGTGTGGAGCATCTTCATGAAAGACGTGCACATGCACAACACTTAAATGCACAGCAAATATACCGTGGTTTTGATGAAAAATATGCGCTCGGCCATCATTGGGGAATGCATGTGGATCTTAATGCTTGTATCGGTTGTGGTGCATGTACTGTAGCCTGTATGTCAGAAAACAATGTTCCTGTAGTAGGTAAACATGAGGTTTCTATCCACCACGAAATGCCATGGTTGAGAATAGACAGATATTACTATGGTAGTGTTGAAAATCCTAATACCATCTATCAACCTATGATGTGTCAACACTGCGACAACGCTCCATGTGAGAATGTTTGTCCAGTAAACGCTTCTAACCACAGTTCAGAAGGTCTAAATCAAATGGCTTACAATAGATGTATAGGTACAAGATATTGTGCAAATAACTGTCCATACAAAGTTAGAAGATTCAACTGGTTGGATTATACAAAAGCAGATTTATTCCCTGCAAATCAGCCTAAACTTCATGAAGAAGAGACACCATTTATGGCTGATAACCTTACTAGAATGGTATTGAATCCAGACGTGACTGTAAGATCAAGAGGTGTTATCGAAAAATGTAGTTTCTGCGTTCAAAGAATTCAAGAAGGTAAATTGACCGCAAAAACAGAAGGAAGATCGCTTAGAGATAGTGATGTGAAGACTGCTTGTCAGACATCATGTCCTACAGGAGCAATCACTTTCGGAGATATGAACAATAAAGAAGGTGTATTAAGTGGTAAATTAGAGTCGCCATTAAATTACATCGCATTAGAGGAGATAAACGTAAGATCATCTGTTACTTACACCATGAAAGTAAATAACAGAGACAAATCTTTTGATGCATAATTTTAAAATTTAATTACGAAATAACATTCAAAATATAATCAATGAGTGCTGTTGTAAGTCCATTAAGAAGGCCCCTGATCACGGGAAACAAAACATATCATCAGATTACTGAAGATTTGATTTCGCCGACGGAAAAAACACCTACCAAAGCTTGGGTAATAGGTTTTGTGTTGTCCGTTGCAGTGTTAACCTTTGGTATCTTTTGTATTATCTGGACCATCTGGGTTGGTATAGGTTCTTGGAATCTAAATAGAACCATCAACTGGTCATGGGATATCACCAATTTCGTTTGGTGGATTGGTATTGGTCACGCTGGTACATTAATATCTGCCATCCTTTTACTTTTCAGACAGAAATGGAGAACAGGTGTGAATAGAGCAGCAGAAGCGATGACGATATTTGCCGTAATGTGTGCAGGATTGTTTCCACTGATTCACATGGGTAGAATATGGTTAGCTATGTTTATCATGCCATATCCTAATACTAGGGGACCACTTTGGCCAAACTTTAACTCACCACTTCTTTGGGACGTATTTGCGATTAGTACATACCTTACTGTATCATTATTATTTTGGTATACAGGTTTAGTTCCAGACTTTGCAACAGTAAGAGATAGAGCAAAAGGATTAAGAAAGAAAATTTATAATACATTATCTTTTGGTTGGACCGGGTCAGCAAAACATTGGCAGAGATGGGAGTCATTGTCACTTGTGCTTGCAGGATTATCTACACCACTGGTACTTTCTGTACACACGATCGTAAGTTTTGACTTTGCGACTTCAGTTATACCAGGTTGGCATACTACTATATTTCCTCCTTACTTTGTAGCTGGAGCGATTTTCTCAGGATTTGCGATGGTATTAACATTGATGATCATTACTAGGAAGTTATTGAAGCTAGAAGATTATATCACTATTGAGCACATAGAGTCCATGAATAAGGTCATTCTACTTACTGGGACAATAGTCGGGGTAGCGTACCTTACAGAATTATTTATAGCTTGGTATTCAGGGTATGTATATGAGCAGTTTGCGTTTTTCAATAGAGCATTAGGTCCTTACTGGTGGTCATATTTTGGAATGATGTTTTGTAATGTTGTATCTCCTCAATTCTTTTGGAAGAAATCTTGGAGAAGAAATATTACCCTTACTTTTTTCCTATCAATCGTTGTGAATATAGGTATGTGGTTTGAGCGTTTTGTAATCATTGCTACGACACTTGCAAGAGATTATTTACCATCAAGTTGGAGTTTGTACTCTCCTTCATGGGTAGAAATAGGTATTTATGTAGGTACGTTTGGGTTGTTCTTTACAGCGTTTTTAATTTTCGTTAGAGTAGCACCAGTGGTGGCTGTCGCGGAAGTTAAATCAATCTTAAAATCAGCAGGTGATCAATATATTGGGGACGATGCAAAACACGGACATGGTCACAAGCATCACTCAGAGCATTCAGACACTCATTAATTAATTCGAAATCTATTATTCAATGGCTAATAATAAACAAACAGATGTGATCTTCGGACTTTATAATGACGAAGAAGATTTGCTAAGAGCAGTTAAAGCTGCAAAAAAAGATCATTTGGATATCTATGATGTGTACTCACCATTTCCAGTCCACGGATTGGATCCGATATTAGAATTGGAAGAATCGAGATTACACCAAGCTGGTTTTATCTATGGTGCTATCGGTACATTGACTGCCTTTTTGGGTATGTCTTGGATTTTTACAAAAGATTGGCCAAACATATTTGGTGGAAAGCCTTATTGGTCAGTGCCTGCTTTTATTCCGATCACTTTTGAGATGACGGTGTTATTTTCTGCAATAGGTATGACGGTTACTTTCTATATCATCAATGGTTTAGGACCAGGTGTAGTAAATACTTATCTAGATGATAGAATTACGGATGATAAATTTTGTATTGCTTTTGATAAAAGTGCGGTTAGTGCAGAAAGAGCAGAATCTTTCTTTAAGACAACTGGTGCATCAGAAGTAAATTCTAAAACGATATAAGCTCAGATAAAATGAATATCAAATATCAAATATTAGGCTTTTTTGGTGTGTTGGTCATGATGTCTTTGATGTCATGTCAATCTGCTACAGGCAACCAAACAGGTAGTGAGTATATGCCTGATATGGCGCACTCCGTCGCATATGAAGCAAATACTTATGGATATTATTACCATAATAGATGGGGAACTGAAGATGACCTTCATAAAATTGTTCAGCCTAGGATACCTGTAACGGGAACGATAGCTCGTGGATACGCAGGTACCTCTGACCATACAGGTGGCCATTCTCATCAAGGTATTGCATACAAAGCGAATGGTAGTGTTCCTTATTATTATGCAGATAACGAAGAAGATAGAGCAAGAGCAATTGCAGAAGTTATCAATAATCCTTATCCAATTACAACAGCTGGATTGGAAAAAGGTAAACAATTATACAACATTCAATGCGCCATTTGTCATGGTGAGAAAGCAGATGGTAATGGTTATCTTGTTAGAGATGATGGTGGTAAATATCCTGTACAACCTGCTAATTTTCTTTTGGATGAATTTGTAGCTGCTTCTAATGGTAGATACTACCATACTCTTATACATGGTAGAAATCTTATGGGTGGCTATAGTGATAAACTTTCGTACGAAGAAAGATGGAATGTGATTCATTACATAAGATCTCTACAGGCGGCAACAAAAAAATTAGAGTATAGCGAAAAGGCAAATACTTTAAATAATATTGAAGTTCCTTATGCTGTGGTAGCTGCTCAAAATGCCGCTCAAATAGTTGTAGCAAATGCAGAAGTTGCAGTAGATACCATGATGGTAAAAGAAGTTGGTGGTAAAGTAAACCAACACTAATAAATTAAAGTATAAAAAAGTAATAGCTTAAAGATATGAACCAATATACTCTATCAAGCGGACATCGTAATGTTTTACTAGGAGCCATTGGAATTGGCGTAATTTGTATGATTCTAACATGGATGGGTGATGATCAGTACCATTCTAGATTTTGGACAAATTTCTTGCATAATTCTGTGTTTTTCACCATGATATCTTTAATGGCGGCATTTTTTATTGCTGCTTGTATAACGGCTTACGCAGGGTGGCATACAACTTTCAAAAGAGTTTGGGAGGCTTATGCATCATTTTTAGTAGTAGGTTTGGTTTTGATGGTTATTCTGGCAGTGGGTGTTTATATGCATTGGCATCACCTTTACCATTGGGCTGATGATGCTGGTGTAGCTGTCGATCCTATTTTAAGTGGAAAAGCTTCATTCCTTAATAAGAATTGGTACATGGGTGGTACTTTAGTTTTTGTAGGGGCTTGGGCATTTTTTGCACATAAATTCAGAACATTATCTATTGAAGAAGATAAAGAGTCAGATTCGACATTTAAAATACACAAATCAATGCGTGTATACGCTGCGATATTTTTACCAATAGTAGGTTTTACAAGTGCTGCTATGATTTGGCAGTGGATCATGAGCATAGATGCACATTGGTATAGTACGCTTTTTGCATGGTATGCTACTGCTAGTGCTTTTGTATCTATGATTGCATTGACCATATTGTTAATAATTTATTTGAAAGCAAACGGTTACTTTAAAGAAGTAAATGAAAACCATATCCACGATTTAGGTAAGTTTTTGTTTGCAATAAGTGTATTTTGGACGTATTTGTGGTTTTCACAATTTATGTTGATTTGGTATGCAAATATTGGTGAAGAGACCATTTATTTTAGAGAAAGATATGATAATTATCCAGCGTTATTTTTTGGTAACCTTATTATAAACTTTTTGGTGCCTTTCTTTGTCTTGATGAGAAATGACACAAAACGTAAATTTGGTTCAGTGAGTTTGGTAGCAGTTATAGTATTAGTTGGTCACTGGGTAGATTATTTCTTAATGATAAAACCTGGTGCTTTGATTACCAGAAATGAAGCATTAGCTCATGGTCACGGTGCTGAAGCAGGTCATGCAGCTGGAGATGCAGCTCATGGAGGAGAGCATGCAGCAGCTCACGTTAGTACTTTTGTTGATGGTTTTACTTTTCCTGGCCTTCTTGAATTGGGTACGTTTATTGGATTTTTAGGACTATTTTTATATGTAGGTTTGACGGTTTTATCTAAATCAGCATTAGTTCCTAAAAATGACCCATACCTAGAAGAGAGTATGCATCATCACGTAATATAACATTGATATAACAATAAATAATTAATACAAAATGACTTATTTAATAGCATTTGCAATTATTTTTCTACTGGCTGTTATAGTTATACAGATCGGTAAATTAACAGAACTTGCTGCAAGAATCAGAGGTGAGGAGGCAGTAGAAAGATCTAGCACAAACACTCAAGGAGTTGCCCTAGTCGCTTTTATGATAGTTTTCTTAATTGGGTGTATATGGTCCGCTTACTACTATAAGAATCAGATGTTGGGTTATGGCCCATTAACTTCTGCTTCTGCTCATGGCTTTGAATTGGACAGTATTTTTAATATTACGCTATTTTTTACTGGAATAGTTTTTGTGTTGACCCACATTTTATTATTCTGGTATGCATATAAATACCGACAAACAACAGGTAGGAAAGCTTTATTTTTTGCACATGACACTAAATTAGAAATGATTTGGACAGTTGTGCCAGCTATAGTTATGACCTATTTAGTAGCTAATGGTTTGATAGCTTGGAACAATATATTTCCGACCTTAACGGAAGAAGATCAATATCTCGAAATAGAAGCAACAGGTTACCAATTCGCTTGGGATATCAGATATCCTGGTGCAGACGGTAAATTAGGTAATAAGGATTTTAGGTTAATAGATCCAGCCACAAATTCACTTGGTATTGACTGGACGGACGAAGCATCAGTAGATGACATTGTTTTGGGAGGTACTGATAAAATTTTAATACCTAAGGATTCACTTGTAAA
>DAOLFJ010000470.1:0-2791 GCA_035326365.1 Saprospiraceae bacterium
TGCAATATCTGTCGCTTGGATGGTACCATCTAGGATGTGTGAACTTGTAACTTTACCCGTACCAATAAGTGGATTTGGAAAAGCCCCTGTCAAGTCACCACCTGCGGGAGCCCCATTGATGATAAAATTTGACGGATGCGGAATCACACCACTAGCTATATCTTCTAATAATATGGTACCATTTAGAATATGATTACTTTTTACAGCATTATCTGCAAGGCTTATGGTTGCATTTGGTCCTGTTGGGTTTGCTATTGCAATAGACCCATCTTGATTTTGAACACCTTGTATTCCAGTACCTCCTGTCCCTGTAGCAGATATAGTGATGGTACCATTATTGGATGTAATGTTAGCACCACTTCCTGCTTCTATGATCACATCTCCTTCTTGATTATTTACACTAGTTACTATTCCAGTTGCATTATCTGAAAGTCCATCAGCTATCGTTGCTCTATGTGCCATTAATGCATAAGGTACAGCAGTCAATGGAGTTCTAGGTAACAATTCACTACCTGCGTCTATGGTTACACCAAGGAAATAAGCTCGATCAAAAGATAAGTCAATAGGAAGTGGAGATTGTGAACCAATTATGGCATTAAAAATACCTTTGACCACCACAGCATTATGAATTTCAGTATATAATGGTGTGGTACTTGCTAGTGACTCATATAATCTTAGTGTAATAGTCCTATTGCCATCAGCTATTAAATTGCCTTGTGGATCAGTAAGTACACCTTGGTAACTTATGGTCCTAGGTACTTGTGCTGAAACTATTAAAGTCGAAAACACAAAAATTAGCAGAAATGTAAGGTTGTAAAAGACTTTCATTTTATTGTATTTATATTTTTTAAGATGATGTTTAATGTGATTATTTTATAATGACTATTTTTTTTGTGAATATTTTTTCCTTGGCTGTCAAGCTTAGGAAGTACTGGCCAGGCAACATATTACTAAGGTCAATGGGTATAATGTTTTTACCTTCCATTACGTCTACACTATAGTTGAATGCTGTTTTTTGACCTAAACTATTGATGATATCAACTTTCACAGCCATTCTTTCATTAGCATTAAAAGCTAAAGTTCCTTGATATGATGCTGGGTTTGGGACAATAGTAAGATCTAAAATACCAATTGGCAAGTCTTCCGTGTTTGAACTTCCTGCATCAAAATCTGAAACAACATACCAGAATCCTTGGTTTGCTTTCATAATTGTCTCTTGGGCAAGTCCGATAACTGGCTGTCCAATCGTAGCATTTAGGATAATGTTATCATTTTTGCTACTCGTAGCACCACTAGATATGACATCTTTTTCTAGAATAATATTTTGGGAAATACCATTATAATGTAGGCAATAAAATATAGATAAAAGTAGTAACCACTTTTTCATTGGCATTGTGTTAAGATTGATTAATATACAAACTTAAGGTTTTTTGTTGTAGCAATAGACAGCTTTTACCAGATATTTTTAAGAATCTTTAAAAATAGATGTATTCCCTTAAGGCTTTTTGCCAAGGATTTTTTAAATAATAAAATCATTGTTTGAATTTAAAAGAACATTCAAACAAAACTTATTCAATAAATTTAATTCGTCAATCTATTGATTAATGTCTTTTCTAATTGTGGAGATTAAGTAAAGCCGATGTCATACATTCATCAATCCTACCAATTCCTTAACGTCTTTAAGAGTTTGTTGTGCTACTTTCCTGATTTCTGAGGATGATTGTTTTACTTGGTCTTTTAGCCTTTTTTTGTCTGCAACGATCTCTTTTTTACGCTCAGTAAAACCAGATATTAGTTCAACTAAAGCATCTGCGGTAACTTGTTTTAAATCCACATATTTTAAATTGCCACTATTATAATGTGTCATTAATTCATCGTGTTGAGATCTATAACCTGCTGCTTTAATGAGTTCAAAAAGATTTTGAACACCTTCTGCCATTGTTCCTTCAGGGGTATCACCTGAATCTGTGACTGCTGACTTAATCTGTCTTCTTATAGTGGCTTCATCTGCAAATGCATTGATATAATGTTTTTCGCCTGCTGACTTGCTCATCTTTTTTGATGGATCAGCTGTGGATTTTATTTTTGGTGTTTCAGTATACAGGGCATCTGGAAGGACAAAATACTCTTTGCCAACTTGCGTATTAAATCTCTGGGCTATATCTCTAGATAATTCAAGGTGTTGTTCTTGATCTTTACCTACTGGCACATAATCTGCCTTGTATATGAGTATGTCAGCCGTTTGAAGCACAGGATAGTCAAGAAGTCCAACAGAAATGAATTCTTCTTTACCACCATCTTTTACTTGCTGGCTTTTGTCTTTGAATTGGGTCATACGGGTCAGTTGTCCATAAGAACAAAAGCAATTGAAAATCCAGTTTAATTCAGTATGTTCTGGCACTAAAGATTGAATAAACAAGTTTTCTGGTTTGATACCTACTGCCACAAGATTTGTGATTAGTTCCCATGTATTTGTACGAAGCTTCTGAACATCATAAGGCATTGTCATAGCATGATAATCTACGACGCCATAGTAGCATTTATAATCTGTTTGGAGGTCAACCCAGTTTTTGACAGCGCCAAAATAGTTGCCAAGGTGCATATCTCCAGTGGGTTGGATACAAGAAAGAACTGTTTTCATTTTACTTTTTTTATTCAAACATGTACCGCAAAGGTAAAACTATTAAAACAAAAGTCTGATATATGATAGGTGTAAAATACAAATTCCTATAACACAAAACACATTATTCAAGTTTCATAGGGTATTGTGTGTAGGCAATTCATTTTTTTT
>DAOLFJ010000101.1:0-14062 GCA_035326365.1 Saprospiraceae bacterium
GAAAATTTGCAATCGTCATTTTGATTCTTGGTATTGTAAATAGGATAAAGAATGGACCTATTGTTCATATTGCCGATGGATTATTGTTACTATGTCTATTTTTTGTTTTTTTGTTTCATGCAAATTTGATAAATGATTCTATGATCGGAGGTGATAGACTAAAGTTTTTACCTCACCTATGCATTCTGATATGGATGAGTTCGTTGAGATTTGCTATTTGGTTTAAGGCATTGATTAATGTTTTTGCGTTGGTGGTTATTTTTATTTTTGCTTTTTTGAGATATCCTTCATATGCTGAAGCTTCTGCGTGGGTAGATGATTATATGGAATGTGAAGAACATATATTGCCTAGAACTAAAGTTTTGACACTAAATTATGATTACAACGGTACAACAGTAGATGGACGGTTAATAGCTCCTCGAAATTGGACTTTTATGCACGGGACATCTTACTTGGGTGCAAAAAAACCATTAATTTTATCTGATAATTACCAAGCCCATATGAGTTGGTTTCCGCTCAACTGGAAAGACCAGAAGTTTAGTTTTTATAATGCTACAGGCAAGGATGGGATGTGTTTTGAAGACAGACCTCCGAGAGCTCTTTTTACTTCATATGCGGGAAAAACAGGCAAAACACCTATTGAATATGTATTAGTGATAGGAAAAAATGAGACGCATAAGGAACATCTGAATACCATTGAAATTGATAGTCAATTGGTCGCAAAATATGATGTCATTTGCAAGTCTAAATCTGGTAGGTCTATACTTTATGGGCTTAAAGAATGATGTTGAGGATAGCAGTTATTAATTAGTTTCCTTCATAAGGCATTAAAAAAAGTTGTATAATCCTAGAAAGATTATCTTTGCAAGATATAAATAGTCATATAGAATGAATTTTGAAACAAATATAAGGAAGAAAGAAATACTGTTTGCTTTTATTATCATAGGGATTTTTATATGTTTTAGCTATCAAAGGGTACTCAAAGTACCTAATGATTTTTTGGTAAATGGAGGAGATGGTTTGAAAAACTATTTTACGTATATGTACCATGTAAAACATGATTCCACGTTTATGACATTCGAAGGTATGAATTATCCTTTTGGTGAAAATATAATATTTACAGATAATCAGCCATTGATAGCAAACCTTACTAAAGTATTATCAAATATATTTCCTATTTGGTTTGAATGCAATTTAATAGCCTTTCATAATATGGTACTCATTTTAGGAATCATGTTAGGTGGTTTAGGTTTGTTTTTGTGTTTTAGAAAGCTCAAAATAGAGTTTTTATTCGCTTTGGGTTGTACCCTTGGCTTAATGATTCTAAATCCTCAAGCTGGGAGGATTAATGGACATTTCTCAATGTTTTATCCAGTGTTGCCGTGGATATTTTACCTTTGGTTATTGTTTTGGGAAGGTAATAATAGGTTGAAGACGAGTGCATTTATTGGTTTTTTGGTAGTTTGCAGTGGTTTATTTCACATGTATTATTTTATTACCATTTCCATTTTTACATTGCTGTCTATATTTATTTATTATGTGTTGCAGTCTGACCGAAAGTGGTTGGAAATGCTTAAGGTTATCGGATTACAAGTAGTATTACCATTTCTGATATTAAACTTTTTTTCTTCTTATTATAATTATAGTAGCGACAGACCTAATGATCCTTGGGGATTCTTTATTTATAATTCATCATGGGAAGGCTTATTATTTAGTTACAAGCTCCCACTTTTTGAATTTATAAATACCAACATTATCAAGGTGAGAAATGTAGAGATGGAAGGAAGAAACTATATTGGCATAATAGCAGTCGCTTTCGTACTTTTTAGTATATTTTACGCCATTTTTAGATTTCCTAAAACTAAAAAAAATATTAGTCAAGACAAAATTTTAATATATTTTGCTTTTATTTTTATTCTTTCTTCTTTAATATCTTTTGGTCTACCTTTTACGATTCCAGGCCTAGAGTGGCTGTTAGATTATACTGGTCCTTACAAGCAATTTAGGAGTATCGGACGTGTAGGTTGGGTGAGTTTTTATGCGGTTAATTTATTAGCCATTTATGTGATTTATCATTGGTTAAAATCAAGTACAAAAACGACCGAATTTTTGTACACCATTCCACTAATATTGATTTTTGAAGGTGCATTGTTTATAAACAAACAAGAGTGGTATCAGACGAATATACCAGATTATTTGTGTGAATCTAGATTTAGCCTTCCTATTAATATTAAAGACTATCAAGCATCCTTGCCTGATCCATATTTTAATACGGGTTCTGAGTGTTTTTCATGGCCTGATCAAGGAGATGTACTAAACCAAACTTACAAAATTGGTTTTAATATGGGTTTACCGTCCATGGGTGTAATGATGAGTAGGACTTCATTTAGCCAGTCATTATTGTTAAATGAACTGACCAATCAACCGTATAAAGTACCAAAGATTATTGATATCATCAGGGCAAAAAGTACTAAACCACTGCTTGTCATAGAATCAAAAAAAGAGATCCAAGACCACAGACCGAAGCTCACACATTGGACAAAAAAAGCGCCGATCGTATTTGAGAACGATGAGTTCAGATTAAAAAGTCTGTCTCTAGATATGTTTGACCAAGTGGTAAAAGAGTTTAATGATTCGATAAGTCAATTAGTAGTAGTACCTCCTTCTGTGTCACAAAAACTTGAATTTGTAAAGCTAGAAAATGCAAAGGGTTGGGGCTATGAAGCAGGGTGGACGTCTAATGCTTTGGTTCCTGGTAACTACATTATTTCTTACACTATGGAATGTCCTGATGCTACTTATGTGCTAAGTTCAACAGAAGCTTGGCAATTTGATGGCAATCATAATTCTCTGGATTATATAGGGGAAGGGAATAGATTTAATTATAAAAGAATAGAAGGAAATAAAATCTTAATAGAAACCCCGATTAACATAAAACCCAATGCGAATAAGGTGGTGATAAGGGTAACAAAATTTAACCAGAAGAAGAAGCATGACCTGAAAATAGAAAATGCACAAATTAGATCAGTATTCTGATGAAATAGTTTTATGAAATCTAAAGTTTATATTTCCAAAGTAGTTTTAAAAAGTTTAGGAATTCATTTTTTAAAACTGAAGAATTAAATTGTGTAAAGTCGATATCATTTCTAAGTACTACTGGCACAGGGATGATATCGATTTTTTGTTTATTGGTAGCGAGTAGTAGTTCAAGATCAATTAGAAACCTATCGGTTTTACAAGTCAATAAGATTTCTCCTACTTTTCTGTCGAATGCCTTAAGGCCACATTGTGTATCATTAATAGGTAGTCTTAGGATTTTTTGGTTTAGCCATCTAAGACCTTTTGAAAGAATTTTTCTATAAATCGATATATCTTTATAATAAGATTGGTCTCTATAACCTGTGATGATACCATCACTGGACATAAGATTAGACCAAACTTGCTTCATACTTTCTGAATCGTAAGGGAAATCAGTGTCTGTAAACATGTATTTCTCACTTGGAAAAGTGGAGACCCCGAATTTTAATGCAAATCCTTTACCTTTATTTGGTGTGTATGCGATGCAACGAAAATTTTCTCCGATAGTATTTGATAGATATTCTACTCCATTTTTTATATCATTGCTACTGCCATCATTGATGAGTACCACCTTCACTTTGTCGCCTATTAATGCACAAAACTCTTGATACCTATTATTAAATGTAACTTCCCATCCAAGTGATGGATTGTAAGTAGGAATTAATAAGGTAAAGGCATTCGGTTTATTCATCAATATATTTCTGGCACAAATGTAGAGAAATTCTAACTTTACTTTGTAATTCGCAGTAACTAAAAAGTTATTATCTCGCCACCACTAAAAAAATAATCCCAAACTCAGCAGATTTACTACCAAGTTTGGGATTAATTTATTCAAGTATATTGCATTCTATGAGGCTAGGAAAAAATGGAAATAGAAACTACACATTACTCCATTTTCATAAAAAATTCCTTTTGTTTTACCCCGACCCTTATATGTTTGCATTTTAATTTTAAAAGAATAGTATCAAAATTCGGGTTACACCCATAAATATTATTATCAGATTTAATACCAAATACCTTATTTAACTTTCACCCTTATACCTTCGCTATGACTGCTAAATTCTGGCGCATACATACATTCTATGCTTGTGATACCACCTGAGAAGTCACCTTTATGTACCACTGTCAGCGGATATTCAAATACAAATGTACCTTTAGGTAGATATGAAAAGTAGAAGTGCGTGGCTAGGTCCTTGGTCGTTTCATAATATCCTAATTGACCTTGATACTTGTATTCACTGATGACATTTGTTGGTTCTAGGCCACTTGCACGCATGTCTTTCATGTGGACATATTCCATTTGTCGGTCAACCACTAGCTCAATACGTACTTTCAGCTTGTCACCAGGTTTTAGGTTGGTATTTTCTTTGACTTCGACTAGTTCGTCACCTTTGCCTGATGCTACCACTTTGTACAATTTTTTATTGATCTTCAGCGGAGTATCTGCAAATGTTTTAATCTTGTCCAACTGTTCAAAATATTGATAGTATGCTGCTCCCCAAGCGACTGAAGTATTGTCATTTTTTATTTTGATGGTAGCCATGTCCTTACTGAAATTGTCAGCCAGATACGTTTTTTTGATATATCCTGTACCTGCTTCAGTGTTGCGGCTATCTGTTTTTAATACTTCTTTGCCCACGGTGATCATTGGTTGAACACTTTCAGTTACCCATTGTGAGATATCACCTGTTTCCCCTTGGAGAAGGAGCGCATATATGGCAGCGGAAGTAGATTTGGATGTTTTCCAGTGATTGGTTTGTTTGTTTTTGAGTAACCAAATTTTCATTTTATCCGCTTCATCCTTTTTAAGCTCCACTTCTGAGAAGAGTTCAATCATTATGGCATGACGTTCGATAGGCAATTGGTGCCAGTAGAATCCATTTCCTTCGTTCCAGTACATACCTAGTTCATCATTGGAGAATGATTTTTCACGGAGAGATTTTACGATGGACTTAGCGGTATTGTCATCATTTCTATGTAAAATTAGCCCTATCATAGCTTGTGTATAAAGACCACGCCCGAGCCAATATTTTTTGGCTTGACCATAGTAATATTCTCTTGCTTCCTTGGATGCAGGAGTGGCATTGACGTGTTTAAAAAATGTTTTGACATACATGTAGTGTACAGAAAGGTCATCTAGATGGTCGTCATTTATATTTCCGCCATATCGCTTGATATTTTCTTTAAGTTTTGTATATCTAATGACCAATTCATCATCCATATATCTCAATGCATTGGTAGTCAGAGATGTAAGTTCAGAGTCATTGATCTCAAGTGCACCAAGATGATACAAGTGTCCTATATTCTCCAAGACGTTTTGTGTGGTATACACATCATCTCGTCCACCCGTAAGCCATGAGAATCCTCCATTGGTCAATTGTCTTTCTTTTAACTTTTGTATGACAGTGGCTTTTTCGTCCGCCAGTTTGTTTAGGTCAAAAAGTATGGCAATATTACGTTTTTGCTCTGCTTCTGATAGTGCTTGTCTCACCCAAGGTGTCTCTTCTAGCAATGCCGATTTTAGTTCTTCATTTTTGGATAGATTACTCAAAAGAGCATTTTTATCCGTACTACTCCATTGGTCAAAAACAGCTTTTATTTTTGGATGCGTATTGGCAATTTTTGAAGCTAAGGCATTTGCATAAAAATTATCTACTACGACTTGGGTACTAAAATTATTGGTATTATTCATATATGGTAATGCTTGAATAGCATACCAAACGGGATTTGACGTGTATTCTACTGTAAACCTGAAATCCTTTTTTGTAGGGCTAACGTTATTTTTGAAAGCATTAAAAGTAAATGATTTTGTCTCTTTACCTTTGATCCACATCGGCATCGATTCTGTCACGAGCATACTATTTGTCACTACAGGAATGGTATTCTCTTCTCCATCTGTATGGTCGCCTGCTTGAGCAGTGATTCTGTAGGTGATGGCTTGATATTTTGTGTTTGGAATGACCAAGTCCCACATCAAACCTTGAGATCTTCCTTTTTCGATATCAAAACTTACATTAGATCCCGATTTGACTAGTTCATTAGTAATGTCTGCCATGGTGATGGCATCAAATAATTGTAGTCTCGCCTGACCTGCCAAAGATGTTTCTGACAGATTGCTCACTTTGGCAGATAATGAAATGACATCTCCATCACGTACAAATCTCGGTGCATTCGGGAAGACCATTAGATTTTTTTGAGTCTGTACAAATCGCTCGTCATATCCTGTCATCAGATCTTTTGTATGCACAAAACTCATCAGTTTCCACTTCGTGAGTGCTTCATTGATGGTAAATGCTAGGATGATATTACCTTCTGCATCGGTTTTTAACTCAGGATAAAAGAAGACTGTCTCTTTTAGATTTTTCCTTGGGGAAATCTCTGATGTAGTTGTCTTTTTTACTTCTGTTTTTGCTTGATTGTCCATTTCAATTAATGGAACTTTGTATTGTTTTACTTCTACTTCATCTAATAATATACCCGAGCTAGGTGCTGATGTAGCAGCTATATCATTTATGTTTTTGGTAGGTAAACTCCTCGAACTTCTCATCATGACCTCTCCTCGTCCACCACCATAATATCCATAATTATCTATCAAAGGGAAAAGTGATGGATATAGTAAGTATTTTACATTCTCCATATTTCCATTCCCATAGGAATAATATTGACCTTGTACAAGGTTAAAACCAGGGACTTCTATATTTAACTGTGCATAAGAACTTGGATAAAAATCTGTTCTCCAGCTATTTGTGACAAATTGGTCAAGAGAAGCATCATACATAGCGGCTACCATTTCAGCAGCTACCTTATCTTGTTTTAACCCTTTAATTTTGATACGGTATTCTTCTTTTGCACCTGGCAATGTCTTGTCTCTGAATGTTTCATAAGTAATCTGAAGCTGTTTGTTGCTCCATGGCACATCTATGTGATAATCATTTTGGAAAGTACGATTTTGGATAATGTACGTGGTTTTTACATTGATACCACCACGATGATTTTCTGTGATCGGAAGTGAAATTGTTCCTTTTTTATTGATTTCCTGGGATTTGTCCAATAAAATACGACCATCTTTTTCTATGATGGTATGGACAGTCAGTGCCTTTTCATTTGTACCAAAGGAAAGGTCAAAACTAGCTCCAGCCTCAAGTACTTGATTTTTTACTTTTGTGAATAGGAACTCAGATTTAGGAAAGTTTCCTTTGCCAAAATCAGTGACAACCATGAAATTTTCAGATCGGACCTTTTCACCATATTTGTCTGTGGCTTCTAATTCGATTTTATAAACACCAGCTTTTAAGATTGACTTTATTTGGATAGAGTCGTTGGTATCAAATGCTCCCGATAATACTTCTTTCGCTACAGCCCAAGAAGTGAAATCTCGTTCTGCAAGTCTAGGATATTGTGGGAAATGTGTGTCAGATATCGACCTTGGTAGTGGAATATCGACTTTACCATTCCAATATTTGCTGATTTGTACCGCTTTTGGCTCTTGAAGTTGGGATATTTTTACATTCCCTTTTGTTTGTATGGATTGGCCATTTGTACTTGTTGCAGTGACTTTAATTGGTTTGATGTCAGTTAGGTCTATCTCTTTTTGCACATTGGATGACAAGGAAAATGCAGTGTAACCCACTGATGCTGAAGCTGATGTAGACCTTATTTCTCCACGTTGGTCCACCACATCTATTTGTATATTATAGTTGAATACGGGTTGATCTTTTTTGGCTATTTTTAGATCGGGAATGGCTTGGAACTCAAACGTATATTTTCCTTCTCCATCTGTAGTGGTTTCTCCTTCAGCTACTATAAATTCTGTACTTTGATAAGGCATTCTCCAGTACCATCCCCAACCCGGGAATCTAGCTGATCGTACGACTTTGTATTTTACTATTGCGCCATCTACATTGGTTCCTGCTAGGGTAAGTGCGGATCCTGTGACTTTTATTTGGTCATTCACTTTGTACTCACCAGTGATAGCATTAGTTTTTACTTCGAATGTTGGTCGCTTATATTCTTCAACTTGTATGTTTTTCTGACCATTTATACCAATATTAGAACCAACTTCTATAGTGAAATTTCCATTCAGTTTACCAAGTGGAATTGTAAAACTTCCATTGACACTTCCGAATTCATTAGATTTGAGAGATAAACTCGAAATTTCTTGATAATTTGCATCTTTAAAGTTGACTTCTACATTTTTATTTGATAAAATAGATGGCACTTGATTTTCATCATTTTCGAGTAATATTGCCTTAAAAAATACCGTTTGGCCAGGTCTATAAATCGCTCTATCTGTAAATATTTCTGCAAATTTATACGGCTCAGGTGTATATCTATTATAATTGTAGTGATACTGATTTAGGTCAAGGATATCTTTTTTGTACTCAATCACTACCTTCGTATTTTTGTCAACCAAGCCATTTACTTTGACTTTCCCATCGCGGTCAGTCGTATATTTTTCTGATTTTATGTTTTCGTTTATACGACTAGCAGGATTGTATTGTTGGTAATAAAGCGTCACATTTGCACCTTTGATTGCTTTTCCAGATGTACGATCACTGACGATAATGGTTCGATTTTCATTGGCCATAAAGCTAGTATAAGCAAGGTCAGAAATGTGAAAAACAACATATTGAAACACTTCCTTATTTTTGTCCGTACTTCTCACAATGGCAGCATAAGAGCCGTACGGAAGATTACTTTGATTCAGCTCCATACGCTGTGATTTTAACGATGGACTAGGTTTTAAGACTTGTTTTTGTGTGGTTGCTTTTTTTGCATTTTTTAGATAATTGACTATTTCGTCTTGGTTTCTTCTTTGGTTAAAGTCAAAAAAATCTTTATCTAGTTTTACCGTTTCGAGCGTTACATTCGATACATTATTATAATCAATGGCTAACAAGATTTGGTTTTTGGAAGGATATACTTGCTCTGCAAATATTTGCAAATAAGGTTTTTTTATCTCATTAATGATGTTTTGGCATTTAGCAGCTCCAATGGAATTTGGATATTTTTTGATAGCCGCTTCACAGAGTGCTATGGTTTTTACGTTAGAGAGGCTATCTTCTATTTCACCTCGGAGTTGATTAGCTAATACAGCCACTATTTCTGTGTAAAAATCTATATCGTCATTTTTTTCTGCAAGATTTTCTAGAGATTTTTTGTACAACCCTTGTTTGTTTTCTAGAGTTGATTGGCTATTGACATATTCTAACCTTTTAAGATCATAATCTGCAGCAGCAAGTTTGTTTTTATTTTCTATCTGAGTTGACAAGATGTCCTGATATAATCTCAGCATTTTATACTTGGCAGAAGATTTATCTGTTGTAATGATATCTTTTTTGGTAAACGACTCAGCATCAGCAAAATACCAAGAATCACTTACTTGAAAACTTTGGCTATTTTCGTTCGAATAACTGTCATAATTATTAAAAAATGTAAAAGCTCTATCTGCAAGCACTTCATAGACAGTAGGTCTGAAAGTTATGGCTTCAGCATCATATTTATTAAGGACAATTTTGAAGGTTTCTACAGGAACATCGACTGCCTTTTTGTCTTCCAATGAAAATAAATACCAAGATTCTATGGTCGTAAGGAATTGTTGGGTGCTCCACGTCCTGAAATCAGCACTTTTTTCGCCTGTTAGTTCAGACCTTTGAGAGATTTCCCATCTATAATTATCAAAATATCTTTGATACAATTCTGCTAGATAAGAAGCTGTGATTTGTTTTGTAGGAGCATTGGCTGATTTTACTACAGATTCGAGCTTTTCGATAGATGCTTCTATACCTTTTTCATCAGACTGAATGGTGAGACGAGTGAGATATACGACACTTTTTACAAGTTGTGGGTCGTTTTTATCACTGAGTGCCATTTTATGGATTTCTTCTACTTTTTCAAGGGCAGATTTTGGCAGACCTTCATTGATATTTTTTTCTACTTCTAGCCATGCTTTTTCATAGTCATAAGCTTGTCCTAAATCTGATGTCAGTCCCATAAGAATACTAAGTGCAATGATGATGGATTTCATGTAAATATTTTATTTTTCTTTTTGTTGATACATGGAATTGATAACTGATATTTATTTATTGTGTTATCGAACTCACATTTCGCATGAAAAAATCTAGGTTTGCAAACCAGAGAATTAGTTCATGCTCATTTCATGTATTTGTTTTGTTTAAATAAAAGAATCTGACTTTCTTCTGAAATCGCCAGATTATATATAACACAATAAAGATGCATTATTGGTTCCAAAAGTGGGGTATAAATAGTTAAATGATTCTTAAATGTAGGTTAATATCAGTTTTAGTTAATTTAGGTCTGTGATCAAATGTAGCTCAGATTTAGTTTTTTATGCAACAAAAAAAAGGAACCAACCTAGATTGATTCCTTTCATATATCTGAAAAATACAGCTAAAAAATAATTATTTAGCGATGTATCTTCTTTCTTTGATTTTTGCTTTTTTACCAGTAAGTGCTCTCAAGTAATAAAGTTTTGCTCTTCTTACTTTACCTCTCTTTAGTACTTCGATTTCAGCAATTGCAGGAGAAGAAAAAGGAATAATCCTTTCTACGCCTACACCGTTAGAAATTTTTCTTACTGTAAAAGTTTTGGTAGCACCTGTACCATTTATTTGTATCACATCACCTCTGAAAACCTGAATTCTTTCTTTGGCTCCTTCTATGATTTTATAACTCACTGATATATTATCTCCTGGTCTGAAAGAAGGCAATTCTCTCTTTGGAGTCAGTTGTTCGTGTACGTAATCTATTAAATCCATGATCTTGCTTATTTAACTTTTCTGAATTGGAGCGCAAAGATAGATTTTATTTTTATTGTAAGGTAGTTCTCAATTGAAAAAATGTAGATATTTTGCATTTTTTTTTGTTAATGCTTTTGGGAAAGGTGAATGTAATAGTCCATTTTTACATAAATTATTACATTTGACCAATCTTTCATCATCTTGTTATGTTAATGTTTTGAATGAACAAAAGTAGGTGAATTAGGTTAAGTATTTGAAATTCAATTAAATATATGTTTAATCGTCTGGTTTTTTTTACATTATTGCAATTATTTGTACCAACATTTGGTATAAAATTAGTTGGTCAGACCAATATAACTGTTTTACAGAGAAAAGTTGACCAAATTGCATCTTCGGATTTTTATAAATACGCTAGTTTAGGGATTTCTGTACGTGATGTCAAGAGTGGAGAAGTAATTGGTGATGTCCAAAAAGACAAAATGCTTGTGCCTGCATCCAGTTTGAAGTTAATAACTACTCTTTCTGGACGACAAATCTTAGGCCCAGGATTTAGGTATGAGACAAAAATTACCCACAATGGGTTTATAGATAGTGATGGTACGCTAAAGGGAAACATATATATAGAAGGTAGTGGAGATCCTACTTTTGGTTCTGACAGGATAAAAGGTAATCTAAATGGAGACGATTTATTTGCAAAAATTATCAAAGATATAAAGGCTCACGGTATCACTTGCATAGAGGGAGATGTTATTGCAGACGAGTCTGTATTTAATTCATTTCCTATCTCACCTTCATGGCAATGGAATGATCTTGGCAACTATTATGCGGCAGGTGCTTGGGGATTAAATGTTCATGAAAATGAATATTCCATCTATTTTCATCGCAATGGACCTATAGGTAGTCCCACAAGAATTGCTTATTTCAAACCATTTGTGCCAAATCTCCAACTTGAAAATGAAGTTACTATTGACGATGCAGGTTCTGGTGATAATGCTTATATTTTTGGTGGACCTTATCATTATGGTAAGCGGGTCGTAGGGACCATACCACAAGGCAAAAATCTTTTTGTAGTAAAAGGCTCTCTTCCAGATCCTCCATTATATTTTTCATATAGATTATTAAAGGAATTAGAAAAGAACGATATGGGTGGACACACAAATAAAACCCAGTACCAACCTGACAAAAATAGTATAAATAGAAAACAAATTATCTCTTATTTTTCATCACCTTTGGACGAAATAATTAAGTTGGCTAATGATCGTAGTATCAATATTTACTGTGAAAGTATATTAAAAACCATAGGTCTTCGTAAACGTAATGGTGGTTCTGGTGGTGAAGGTATCGCAGCTATCAAAGAATTGATGTTAAGTAAGGATTTAGATATTAAGGCTTTGCATATGGAAGACGGTAGTGGATTGTCATCTAGAAATTTAGTAAGCCCTGATTTTCTCACTAGTTTTTTGTGCAATTATGTAAAAGATAAGAATGTGAATGAAATAGCCACATTATTGCCACGTGTAGGTGTAGAGGGAACTGTAAAATCATTACTAACCAATTCACCTGCTAAAGGGAATATGTGGATCAAATCTGGCTCCATGGACAAAATTCTGACTTATTCTGGTTATTGCAAAGCAGCTTCTGGTCGATATATTGCATTTTCTGTCTTCTTAAATGCGTCCACTGCAAAGAAAAAAAACGAAAATAAAGTAGAATTAGAAAAAATATTGGATGTAATTTATAGATTTTCATAACTTGGGGCATCAAATCAATAGTTGGCCGCTTTATGAAATTTTTGAGTATCGTTTTTTTATCAATATGGATGTTTTTTGCACTTGGCTGTAGAGATAGTCAAGCAACTAAAATTGATTCAGAAAATGCGAAGAACTTAGGAGAACAAGATGTTTTAGAAAATAATCATGATGAAGACGACATCCATTCAAATGTTGGTAGAGCTATCTGGCAAAAACCGGGTTTGGTTATAGAAAAATTAGGGGACATTTCAGATAAAACAATTGCTGACATCGGAGCAGGTACAGGTTATTTTTCATTGCGCCTTTCGAAAAAAGCCAAAAAAGTGATTGCCATAGAAATCGAACCGACCTTAATAAATTATATAGACTCTTCTAAAGTTAGTCTGCCTGATTCTCTAAAAAGTAGATTAGAAACCCGTCTTGCACTTCCCGATAATCCCAAACTAGTTAAGGATGAAGTGGATATCGTCTTAATAATAAACACAGTGGCATATATTGAAGATCTTCCCAAATACCTAAATACCCTTAAACAAGGTTTAAAAAAAGGTGGTAAAGTGATGATCATAGATTATAAAATGAAGAGGCTGCCTATAAATGCACCACCAAAAAGCGAAAGAATATATCTAGATGTCATAGAAGATATGATGGTAGATGCAGGATATGAAGTTATCCAAACGGACGACACTTCCTTAGACTTTCAGTATATTATACAAGCAATCAAAATTTAAATCAAAATTCTAAATCATTAAAACAAAACAAAATGAACTTATCAAACATTGATCTTGGCATCGTCATCGGATGGATCGTATTTATGATGGCGTTTGGGGTTTATATCTCATGGACAAGTAAAAAAGAAACAGCAAATGACTATTTTCTCGCTTCCAAATCTTTGCCTTGGTGGGCAGTAGGCGGATCATTAATTGCAGCTAATATTTCGGCCGAGCAGTTTATTGGTATGTCTGGATCTGGTTATGCAGTTGGTTTTGCGATTGCTGCCTATGAATTAATGGCAGCTATTACCTTGCTAATAGTAGCTAAATATTTTTTACCGATTTTTATAAAAAAAGAGATTTACACGATGCCTCAGTTTCTTGAAAAAAGATTTGACGGTCGTGTTAGAACTGGTTTAGCCATTTTTTGGGTCTTACTTTTTGTTTTTGTAAATATTACGACGGTGTTATATTTAGGTTCCTTGGCACTAGAGTCCATTATGGGAATACCTATGTTATATGCCATTATTGGTTTAGCTATTTACTCAGCATCTTTTTCAGTTACGGGCGGTTTGAAGGCAGTGGCTCTTACGGATGTGGTACAAGTTGTAGCCCTGATTTTTGGTGGACTCGTTGCTAGTTACATGGTTTTGGATGCAGTAGGTGGTGGTGTTTTTTCAGGATTATCTACATTGGTAGAAAAAGCTCTTGAGAAATTTGACATGATTCTTGATAAATCTAATCCTGAATATATGAATTTGCC
>DAOLFJ010000471.1:0-1370 GCA_035326365.1 Saprospiraceae bacterium
GGAACTTTATGGATTTGGGGTTATAATTCACATGGACAGCTAGGCGTTTGGAATTTGAAAGAATCAAGGACGCCAGTTGAAGTTACCTGTCCAAAATAAATCAGACTTCTGATCTTCCCATCATGCAAATAACATCAAAACTCTCCTCCGCCCAAACCACCATCTTCACCGAGATGTCGGCCTTGGCTGCTCAGCATGGAGCGCTCAATCTTGGACAAGGTTTCCCGGATTATGATCCACCGGCTGCTTTGTTAGACTTGGTAAAAGATGCTATTGATGACCATAAACATCAGTACGCACCTATGGCAGGCGTTTTGGCATTGAGAGAAATCATAGCAGAGAAAGTAATTCGTGCCTATGGACAATATGTAAACCCAACTACAGAAATAACTATTACCGCAGGTGCCACCCAAGCTATTTTTACGGCTATCACAGCATTCATCCATTCTGGTGATGAAGTCATCATCTTTGAACCAGCTTATGATAGCTATCGACCATCGATCGAGTTGGCAGGTGGGAAGACTGTTGTTTATAGCATGGAAGCGCCAGATTTTAAGATCAATTGGTCTTTATTGGCAGCGATGATAACTTCGAAAACGAAAATGATCATCATCAATACGCCGCACAATCCTACAGGGACAATATTGAAATCGGATGACTTACTCCAATTATCAGCTATTGTAAAAGATACCGACATCATCATTTTGAGCGATGAAGTCTATGAACATCTAGTTTATGATGATGCGACTCATGAAAGTGTACTGAAACATCCAGCATTGTATCAACGGAGTATTTCCGTGTTTTCATTTGGCAAGACATATCATTGTACAGGTTGGAAAGTGGGCTATTGTATTGGACCTGAATATCTTATGAGTGAAATTAGAAAGGTCCATCAATGGAATGTATTCAGTGTCAACTCTTTTGTGCAACACGCTTTGGCAGCATTTATGAAAGATGAGCATCAATATTTGTCGTTACCACAATTTTATCAGCAAAAAAGAGATTTTTTCTTAGAGATTTTAAAAACGACACGCCTTCAACCCTTAAAATCTGAGGGTACTTTTTTCCAATTGTGCGATTACAGTGCAATCAGTGACCTAGACGATGTATCTTTTGCCAAAGAAATGACTGTAAAACATGGGGTAGCTTGTATTCCTATCTCTGTTTTTTATACAGACCAAAGACAAGACAGATTGATAAGATTTTGTTTTGCAAAAACGGAAAACCTTCTTTCAAAAGCAGGATTACTACTATCTAAGATGTAGACTTAAGTCTTTAACTTATCTAAAGGATGCAATTACTCTTGTCCTGTTAAGGACAACATATTTGTAGATTGAAAAATATACATTTGCTAATGTCTTTGTCCTGTT
>DAOLFJ010000471.1:1470-2786 GCA_035326365.1 Saprospiraceae bacterium
GAAAAATATACATTTGCTAATGTCTTTGTCCTGTTAGGGACAAAATATTGGTAGAAAAAAATACAAAACAAACAAAGCGTGCCTTTAGGTACGCAATTTTACCAAACCTTAAAAATAGCCTATATCATTTATTTGCTCAATTCATGTGCCGCAACCATACCTCTCACTATTAAATATTGTGCTGCCATATAAGTACACATGATAATGATGTCTTGAAATGGTACAGCACCACCAAACTTTGAAATAGCCAACACAGCATCGGATATTAAAAATAATACTACACCAAAAACCACTGCACTATAACCTTTCATTATATTCTTCCGATAAATAGCTGATACAACCATAGCCGTAATTGCCATCGCATAAACCAAAACTGGTATTCTGAGATCACCCAAATCATTCCACAATAATGAAATAATACCTGCGGTCAATAATACTAATGGCCCACTAATGAGCATTAATCTTTTATTATCATGGCTTCCTTCTCTTGAAAAAAGGTAGGTATATAATAACTGCATTACCATAAAACATATTAATCCTATTAAGAAAAAGTCATCGCCTTTGAACATCAAAAATACATCTCCGAGTAATGCAAAGATCATGGCAAGTACAAAAGCATTAGATTGTCTACGCTCTACAGTGATATAAAAACCTATCAAACTTGCCATTATCATTGGCTTTGCTACCATCCTATAGTCTTGTAATACATACATAAACAAGATATTCAGTAAAAATATAACACCAAAAAACAATGTAAATGGAATATGCTTTTTAAAATCTATCATAATGGGTTGCTTTTGAAATATCAAAGGTAAATGTAATTTATGGACAGTCCAATTTTTTAGTATTGAACTTCACAGGCATGGGTAATATTAAGGTTTTTCATATAGTTGTTTTTTATTGTAATAGATAATATCAATTATTGTTAACTTTGCGGCACTTATGACAGATTTAATTAAATTAGCAAAGGAGAAAGTTCTCGTTTTAGATGGTGCCATGGGTACTATGATTCAAAGGTATAAACTGGAAGAATCAGATTATCGTGGAGAGAGATTTAGAGATCATCATTCAGACCTAAAGGGAAATAATGACTTATTGTCTATCACTAGGCCCGATATTATCGAAGCTATCCATAGAGCATATCTAGAGGCAGGTTCAGATATTATTGAAACAAATACCTTCAATGGCACTAGGATATCACAGTCTGATTATCATTTAGAAGAATTTACCTATGAACTCAACAAAGAGTCAGCACGTATTGCCAAGAAGGTTGCCATAGAATTTACAGAAAAGAATCCCAATAAGCCGCGCTTTGT
>DAOLFJ010000102.1:0-14055 GCA_035326365.1 Saprospiraceae bacterium
AGTCAGGTTCATAAGATATTGATTATAAGGCAATAAAAATTTAAACATACTCTTATCTTTGCAGGATGACAGAAGTAGATATAATAGTTGTAGGTGGTGGTGCCGCAGGTTTTTTCTCGGCGATCACTGCTGCAGAATACAATCCTAGTTTGCGAATTATAATTTTGGAGCAATCCAAAGAAGTACTCAATAAGGTGCGTATCTCAGGTGGTGGACGTTGTAATGCTACCCATGCCTGTTTTGACCCTAAAGAATTGACCACTTATTATCCACGTGGAGCTAGAGAATTGTTAGGACCTTTTCACACTTTTGGCCCGACGCAAACAATAGATTGGTTTAAAAATCATGGCGTCAATCTAAAAACAGAAGCTGATGGAAGGATGTTTCCTGATTCAGATAGTTCGGAGACCATAATAAGGTGCTTTCAAAGCTTGACGCAAAAACTGGGTATTAAAGTTATTCAAAACGTAAAAGTAAAAGGTTTTAATTATTCGGAAGAAGATGAATATAAATTCGAAATCAACACAGAATCAATCCATTACAAATCAAAACGATTAATGCTTGCCACAGGTAGTAGCCCATTTATGTGGAATATGCTTAAAGAACATGGGTACAAAATTGTAGAACCCGTACCTTCACTTTTTACTTTCAATCTCCCTAATAATCCTATTTGTAAACTCATGGGATTGTCTGTCCCCAAAGCTACTGTCCAGATCAAAGATAGTAAAATAAAAACCACAGGACCACTTCTTATTACGCATTGGGGTATGAGTGGACCCGCTATTCTAAAGGCTTCTGCATGGGGAGCAAATGTACTCGAAGAAAAAAAATATCAGTTTGATGCTATCATTGATTGGATACCTGATACGCCCACAGAAAACATCACAGATCTACGCGACACCATGGCTAAGAAAAAAGTAGTCTCCAATTCGATTTTTGGAATTCCTTCACGACTTTGGACATATATGACAGATGACATCATTACCGATAAAGAAAAAAATTGGGCGTCATTATCTAAAACAGAAATGAATGCCATCGTCCAAAAGCTCAAATTTGCATCTTTCACAGTTTCTGGAAAGTCAACATTCAAAGAAGAATTTGTGACCGCAGGTGGTGTGGCTTTAAGCCAAATCAACTTTAAATATTTCGAAAGTAAGATACAACCAGGACTTTTTATGGCTGGCGAAATATTAAATATTGATGCCGTGACAGGTGGGTTTAATTTCCAAGCGGCTTGGACAGGTGGGTACTTGGCAGGATTGGAAATGAGTAAAATATAAAGGTAGAAATACGATAAGTATCTAATTTACGTTTTCCTATTGAGTTATATTATTTATGCCAGAGTTTTATAGTAACTTAGCGTCCGAAAACCAGATATTTCCATCATGATTTTACTTAGAATCGTTCTCTCCATTAACTTCTTATTCATTGCAATTTATGGTTCTGCCCAAGATGCCACATTTGAACGCTCAGATTCACTTATGGGTAATCATTCTGCAGAACGCAAGTGGTGGGATGTAACTCACTATGATTTACATGCAAGATTTGATCCTGAAAACAAGACCATTTCAGGTAAAAACAAAGCTTCTTATAAGGTGCTGACTCCATACCAAACTATGCAAATAGACCTCCAAGCTCCTATGGTTCTGGATAGTGTTATTCAAAACAATCAACATTGTAAATGGACACAAGAAGATGATGCCTATTTCGTCCAACTTCCTAATAAACAAATAGTTGGCGAAATGAATGAAGTTACATTTTACTTTCATGGTAGGCCAAAAGTAGCCAAAATGCCACCTTGGCAAGGAGGTGTGATTTGGCAAAAGGACAACAATAACAATCCCTGGATGTCTATAGCATGTCAAGGAATGGCGGCAAGTGTATGGTTTCCAAATAAAGACCATATGTATGATGAAGTGGATAGTGTTTCGATGCATATTACAGCGCCCGAAAAACTTGTGACCGTCGCAGGTGGTAGACTTAGATCCATAATGACTAATGCTGATGCTACCAAAACCTATCATTGGGCAGTGGTAAACCCAATTAATAATTACAATATCATACCATATATAGGCAAGTATATCAATATTCAAGACACTTTCCAAGGAGAAGGTGGTGTCTTGGACATTAATTATTGGGTACTTGATTACAATAAAGAGAAGGCCGCAGAACATTTCAAACAGACCAAATCGATGTTGAGATGTTTTGAATCTTGGTTTGGCAAATATCCATTTTATGAAGATGGGTACAAACTAGTAGAATCTCCACATCTAGGAATGGAACATCAATCTGCCATCGCCTACGGCAACCGATTTAATCAAGGATATATGGGAAGGGATTTGTCAGGCACAGGTTGGGGACTAAAGTGGGATTTTATCATCGTTCACGAGTCAGGTCATGAATGGTTTGGAAATAATATTTCAGCAAGAGATGTCGCTGACAATTGGATTCATGAAGGATTTACAGCTTATTCAGAAAATCTTTATACAGAGTATTTATTCGGAAAAACAGCAGGTGCAGAATATGTGGTAGGCACTAGAAAAGCAGTCATTAATGACAAACCTATCATAGGTCCATATGGTGTAAACAAAAATGGATCTGGAGACATGTATTATAAAGCTGCAAATATGCTCCACACTATCCGTCAAATAGTCAATGATGATGTAAAGTGGAAGGCTTTTTTAAGGAACATTAACAAAACATTCTGGCATAAAACGACCGATACACGAGAAGTGGAAAACTACATGTCCAATTATCTAGGTATCAATCTTCAGAAGGTTTTTGACCAATATCTACGTACAACTGAGATTCCTGTTTTGGAATACGTGCAAGATAATAAGAAACTAAAATATAGATGGAGCAACAGTATTGATGGGTTTGATATGCCTGTAGAAGTGATCTCCCAAGGTCAAAAAATTAAAATAAAGCCATCAGAAAAATGGCAAACGCTCAAACTAAAAACAGCTGATAAAATCGAAATTGACAAGAATTATTATGTAATTCAGAATCTTCAAAGTAAGTAAATAAGAAGAAAGGCATAGTTTTTGATATTAAATAAATATGTAATATTTAAAATGCATATTTAGAAGATTTATCACTTAATTTTAACAATTATGTTTATCAATAGAAATATAACTTTCGGTCTATTTTTATGTCTATTTGGTTTGCTTATCACATCATGTAGTCCTTCTACAACGACCAAAAGAAGTTCAAAATATTCTAGTGCTGAAAAACGGGAAAAATCAGCCAAACAAAAGACATCTGAAGACAAAAAATATGTCTATCACACTAAATCTGCTTCAACAGTCAAAAAGAGCGAAAGTAATCTTATGACTAGAGATGAAATAGTTTTGAGTGCTATGAAATATACGGGTAGAGATTACAAACCAGGAGGCAAAACACCAGAAACAGGTTTTGATTGCAGTGGTTTTACATCCTATGTATTTAACTTGAATGGCATTCCGATTTCAGGGTCATCTGATCAGCAAGCTAAACTCGGCAAACAAAAGTCAAAAAATAACTTATTACCAGGTGATTTGGTATTTTTTGGTAATGAGGATAGAATTTCACATGTTGCAATCGTAGCTAGTAACAAACCAGATGAATTAGAAATTGTCCACAGCACCACATCAGCTGGTGTTAAAATAGATAATATATCAAACTCTGAATACTGGAATTCTAGATTTCTATTTGGTGTAGATGTGATATCAAAATAATTTCACTTACATGAAACTATTATTAAATAAATGAAGTTTTTTAATTGGTTAATAAGTATCTTTACACCTCAACGTAGCAACAACAAAATGTTAAATCTAATTTTATTCGGTCCTCCAGGATCGGGCAAAGGTACTCAAGCTGAGTACTTAATTAAAGAATATGGAATCCTTCACATCTCTACAGGTGATTTATTCCGTTATGAAATGGGTAATAATACCGAACTAGGTCTGAAAGCCAAAGAATATATGGCAAAAGGAGAATTGGTACCTGATGAGGTCACCATCGGCATGCTCAAAAACAAAGTCAATGCTAATCCTGATGCGAAGGGTATTATCTTTGATGGTTTTCCACGTACTATCCCACAGGCAGAGGCCCTTGATGCATTTTTAGCCGAAAAGGATACTGAAGTTTCAGCTTTAATTGCCATGGATGTTCCAGAAGAAGAACTTGTTAAACGTCTACTCGGAAGAGGTGAGTCTTCAGGAAGAGCTGATGATAAGGATGAAAACATCATAAGGAATAGAATAGCGGTGTACAATTCTGAAACAGCACCCGTTTTCGAATACTATAATTCAAAAAATAAATCCAAACTCATTCCTGGTACAGGTAGTAAGGATGAGATATTCAATCGATTGACAACTGTAATTAACGAGTTATAAATTTCTTTTAAGCAATATTTAGCTTTACATTTGTCATTTTCACATAAAAATAAACATTTTGGCTGAACAGAATTTTGTAGATTACGTAAAAATTTGTTGCAGGTCTGGAGCCGGTGGCGCTGGGTCTTCTCACTTTTTCCGTGATAAAATGAATAGTATGGGCGGACCAGATGGTGGAGATGGTGGTCGTGGGGGACATATCATATTAAGAGGAAACTCTAATGTATGGACACTACTTGCACTAAAATACAAAAAACACGTCATAGCAACTCCAGGAATGCCTGGTACTGGTAATCAAAGTACTGGCGCTAGTGGTAAAGACGTAATCCTTGATGTACCACTAGGTACAGTCGCAAAAGATTTTGAAACAGGTCGAATAGAATTTGAAATCACTTCCCACGATGAGACTAGAATCCTAGCAAAAGGTGGTCGTGGAGGTTTAGGTAACGCCCATTTTAAATCTGCCACTAATCAAACTCCTGAATACTCCCAAACTGGCGAAGCTGGTGAAGAAGTTTGGAAAGTACTTGAACTAAAAGTCCTCGCAGATGTCGGTTTGGTGGGATTTCCAAATGCTGGTAAATCAAGCCTTTTGGCAACTATTACTGCTGCAAAGCCTGAAGTAGCTAGTTATCCATTCACTACACTGATACCTAACCTTGGAATTGTAAAATATAGAGATCACAAGTCATTCATCATGGCAGATATCCCTGGTATCATTGAAAATGCCCATGAAGGTAAAGGTTTGGGACTCAGATTTTTAAGACATATAGAGCGTAATTCAGTTTTGCTTTTTATGGTTCCAATAGACGCGGAAGATATAAGCAAGGAATATGACATTTTACTTAATGAGTTAAAAATGTACAATCCCGAACTTGTAGATAAACCACGTATGCTGGCTATTACCAAAATAGATTTAGTGGATGATGAACTCAGAAAACTAATCGAAAAAGAAATGAAAGTAGATATACCATACTATTTTATATCTTCTGTCGCAGAGAAAGGTCTTACTGAGTTAAAAGATGCGCTTTGGACAATGATGAATAAAGAAAAAGATTAATATTTTACTTCTTGTTTATCAGCATGTTCATATAAGTATACAATAATCTCACACCATAACCTGTAGCAGTACGCATTTTTGCAAACTCACTATCAGAAAAAGCAACTCCAGCTATATCAATATGCGTCCATTTAGGATGTTGTGATGTAAAAGCTTCCAAAAACTTTGCTGCTGTAATTGCTCCCGCCACTGGTTTGCCACTGAAATTCTTTATATCAGCAATGTCGGAATGCATATCTGGCGCATAATCATCCCATAATGGTAGACGCCAAACGCGTTCATGCACAGAATCTCCGGCAGCTGTAAGATCATTAGCCATTTCATCATTATGCGTAAAAATTCCCGATGTGCTATATCCCAATGCAGCGATACAATTACCCGTAAGTGTGGCAAGATCTACTAAATAAGTAGGGTTATAATTTTTTAAAATATAGGCCAAACCGTCAGCAAGAACTACCCTACCCTCTGCGTCTGTATCAATAATCTCTATTGACTTCCCACTATAAGAACTTATTACATCTCCAGGTCGATAACTATTAGCATCTACACTATTTTCAGCTGCTGGTATGACTCCTACTAAATGTATATCAAGCTTTAATTTTGCAGCTAATTCTACCGCTCCAATAACCGCTGCGGCGCCACCCATATCACTTTTCATGTAACCCATATTGGCAGAAGGCTTGATAGAAAGTCCTCCTGTATCAAATGTAATTCCTTTTCCTACAAGTCCCAATTTCGGTGTCTTCGAATGACTGCCTTTGGGTTTATACTCCATTACAATAAGCACAGGTGGGTTTACACTACCTTGACCAACTGCAGTTAATGCATCCAAACCATTCTTCTTCAGTTCTTTTGCATCCATGACTTTCACATCATATCCGAACTCCTTTCCTGACGCAACTACATGTTTTCCAAGATATTGCGGTGTTTTTACATTAGGTGGCAAATCCACTAAATGCATTGATTTAAGTTGCGTCTCAGCTATTTTTAATCCTAGTTCCGCTATTTTTACCCTCGATTTTGAAATCACAATATTTATTTCTGGTTCTACATATTTATCACCATTCGTCTTATAAACACCATGATTAATCAAACCCAACCTAGCTCCTAAAACAACATTAACTATTTGGTCATCAGTTAAATTATCTGTTATGACGTCGAGTACCATATCTTTTTTGGCACGCTGCTGATACACAAAACTTCTATAAAAGGTATATGATTTTGCATGATCTTTCTCTTCACCTAATCCTAAGATATGAACTCTTTGATTTTTTTCTGGATGCAGAAAACTGGTCAATTCCTTGCCATTAGTTTTAACGTCTATATCATATTTTAATCCACCGTATTCTTTAATAAGTTGGTGGTCTACCTTATCTTTTGCAAATGCTATTAATATTGTATTGGCCTTTTTAGATGGCGTAGATTTAAATTGTAGTGGCATTATTATATTTTTTAATATTTATTGTAGTATAGCCATTTTAAGGCAAGCGGAAATTGCTCTCCCCAATGTATTTCTTTGTGTTGTCCAGTAGGATTATGCGAAAATATGATGTCAAAATCATCAAACCTTCTTTTTTCTTGAAGGATATTTTCCAATCTTAGTACTTGACCATAATGATTGGCACTTTCCATGCCACCGGCATACAAGTATATATCTGTAGGACCAGCAGGTTTAAAGTCTTTTGCCATTTCATAAATCTCTTCAGAAATCCAGAGACTTGGCGAAAAAATCATCATATTACCAAATATTTCGGGATATTTAAATCCAGCATAAAGACTTATCAGGCCACCGAGACTACTCCCACCGATACCAGTAGAACATCTGTCTCGCAAAACTCTGTACCTATTATCTATCATTGGTTTAAGGTCGTCAAGCATAAACTTAAGATACAAATGACCTTCAGCATCCGTATATCTAGGTGTAGAATATGGCAAATATTCTTGTATACGCAAAGTTCCACCATGATCTATTGCAACAATAATAACATCACCAAGACCTCGGCTGGCCATCATATCTAGCGTTTTGTCTACTCCCCAATTTCCATAAGGTGCATACTCGTCAAATAGATTTTGACCATCATGAAGGTATAAAACTGGATATTTTTTATCTGTCTGATAATAGTCATGAGGCAACAACACTGAAATACGGCGTTTGCGGCCAAGTTGCGGAATTTCGTATTCCTCATCAAGAATCTCTATTCTTGGATAATAAGATTTCATTAACTCTCCTGTCATAAGGTGACAAAAGTAAATCTTTTTTTAAAAAAAATATACGCTAAGGAGATATTTGTCATAATTTTGAGTGATTTGAGACTAATTTAGAATAAATCAATCAAAAGTGGTGATTCATTTTATGCTATAAACCCAAAAACAACTTTTTTTTATGGAAAAGATTATCAAAATATATTATAAGTTTATATCTTTGCGCTCCATTTAGAAAAAGTTCTTTTGATATGAGTATTTTGGAGCATTTTTCGGTACCTTACATTGGCATAAAAGATGGTTTACATCAATACCAGTTTAAGGCTGACAGCAGCTTTTTTGCATTGTTTGAAAACTCCCCAATTATTGAAGGAGATTTCGATATCCATGTTAACCTTGATAAAAGATCAGGATTGAGCGAGCTGGATTTTGATATTAATGGCCATGTTAGTGCTTTGTGCGACAGATGCCTAGCAGATATCAGATTACCTGTGAGTGCTAAAAACCATATACTTGTAAAAGTTAGTAATAAAATATCAGAAGATGACGAAGTAATCTTTATAAAAGAAGATCATTCTCATCTAGATTTATCTCAAATCATATACGAATTCATAGTTTTGGCATTGCCGCTAATGAATATTTATAGTTGTGAAAACGAAGAACCTCGTAAATGTGACATGAATGTGCTTAAAAAGTTAAGTGAAGATGTCAAAATAGATACAGAACCAACGATAAACAAAATCTGGGAAAATCTTAAGGATATAAACCTAGATGAGTAATTTTAAATAAAGATTGATAATCATATAAATTTTTGAAAAATGGCACATCCTAAGAGTAGGGTCTCTAAATCAAGGAAAAACAAAAGAAGAACGCACCATAAAGCGGTCATTCCTCAATTGGCAATTTGTAAAACAACAGGCGAACCACACCTTATGCATAGAGCATACTGGCATGAAGGTAGCATGTTTTACAAAGGAAAAGTAGTAATCCAAGCTAAAGAAGTAGAAGAAGTAGAATAATTTATTCTTTTCCAAAAAGTATATAGAGCTCCCTTGTTTAACAACTTGTGGAGCTTTCTTTGTTATATTATTGCAAAATTAAAAATTGTTTGAAGTCAAATAAAAATTCAATAACTTAATCCAAAAGCATTTACAAATATGAAAACCATCATTAATAGCCCTAAAGCACCTGCACCAGTAGGACCTTATAATCATTCAGTACTAGCCAATGGTACTTTATATATGTCAGGACAAATTGCTATCAATCATGCTGAAGGCAAACTTATAACAGACACCATCGAAGCTGAAACACACCAAGTCATGAAAAATATCGGATATATCCTAGATGAAGCAGGTATGACTTATGAAAATATAGTAAAATGCAGTGTTTTTGTATCTGATATGGAAATGTATGGACGTATTAATGACGTGTATGCATCATATTTTAATGACGATACTGCACCTGCGAGAGAATTGGTAGAAGTAGCTAACTTACCAAAATACGTGAATGTTGAGATAAGCTGTATAGCAATAAAATAGATTTAAAATATCGTAATGTCAGTCAACTTAGACGCAAATTTCTGGGATCAAAAGTATTTAAATGATGATACTCCGTGGAATATAAGGAAAGCATCACCACCACTGACTGACTATATTGATCAATTAAAAGATAAATCGATAAAAATTTTAATCCCTGGAGCTGGACATGCACATGAAGTCAACTATCTATTAGAAAAAGGATTTAAAAACATTACAATCTGCGACATTTCGAAAATTGCTATTTCAAAACTAAAAAATGTTGTACCTAAAGATAGCGTAACGCTTATAACTGGGGATTTTTTTGAATTGGAAGGACAATATGATCTCATTTTAGAGCAAACATTCTTTTGTGCCTTGGAACCATCATTGCGCAAAAATTACATAAATAAGACAAATGAACTATTAAATGATGGCGGTAAAATTGCTGGCGTGTTGTTTGACAGGATTTTTGAGCAAAATGGACCACCTTTTGGTGGCACCAAAGAAGAATATGAAAAATTATTCTTGGGAAAATTTAATATTCAAAAAATGGAAAAATGCTATAATTCTATTGGTCCGAGACATGGACATGAGTTGTTTTTTATATGTGTTCGATGAAGTTTTAGAAAATATTTAACACATTTTTTTTTGGATATATAAGTTTACTAGTCTATCTTGCGCTGTCTTTAAGACAATCAGAGAATTTTAATATTTAATTTACACCGTAAACCGTCTTCATTTTGAACCTTACACCATTAAAAATGAGTAAGCTAAAAAATCGTTATGTCGATATAGCAGTTTCTCTTGTCATCGCAACAATCATCATACTAAACTATAAATCTGAAGGGTTTAATTCTATTAATCTAACAGAAAAATCAGATAAAACCATTAGCCAAAAACCTTCAGAATACCTATATGGATTTAACGTGGATTCATTCCATATTGAAAAAAATCATGTTATAAAGAAAAATGAATTTTTTGGTAACATATTGAGCTCTAATGGATTAACTTCTAATCTTATTTTGTTGCTTGAACACGAAGCAAAAGATATATTTAATGTAAGAAACATAAGACCAGGACAAAAATACCACGTCATCAAAAAAAATGAATGTGACGATACTCCTGTAGCAATAATTTACGAGCCGGATAGAATGAAGTACGTGTTATATGACTTTAGAGATTCAGTTCAAGTAAAATTGGTAGAAAAGGAAGTTCATAAATGTGAAGAATTTGCTTACGGTAAAATAGAAACATCATTATGGAAAGCCTTAGAAGATAAGGGTATCAATCCAGGAGTTATCGATCTCATGGAAGATGCCTTGTCAAGTTCTGTTGATTTTTACCACACAAGAAAAGGAGATGAATTCAAATTAATATTTGAAAATCAATATGTGGATGGAGAATTAGTAGGAATGGGCAAACTAATTGCGGCTTGCTATACGAATGAGAATGGAGAAAATTATTCTATGCTGTACAAGACAAAAGGAGAAGAAGGATATTTTGATGCAGAAGGTAGACCAGCAAAAAAGGCATTCCTAAAAGCTCCAGTGAAATTTTCTAGAATATCATCAAATTATAATTTAAGAAGATTTCATCCTATCAAAGGTAAAACCATACCACACCTTGGTACAGATTATGCAGCACCACACGGAACAGAAATTAGATCCGTATCTGATGGTGTAGTTACAGCTTCAGCTTACACTAGTGGGAATGGCAAATTTGTAAAAATCAAACATGATAATGTGTACGAAACACAATACTTGCATATGTCAAGATTTGCTAAAGGAATAAGACTTGGTGTAAGAGTAAAACAGGGCCAAACAATTGGTTATGTGGGTTCTACGGGTCTATCTACAGGACCACATGTTTGTTTCAGATTCTGGAAAAATGGCAGACAAGTAAATCATCTCAAAGAAAAATTGCCTACGGCAAAACCAATGAATGTGACAGAATTGCCACAATTCTTCAAGTTCAGAGACGAGATGGTCTTCAAACTTAATCAAATAAAAACGAAAGATGAAAGCATGGTAGCCAACACAAATAGTGATGGAACTATGATAAATCCATAATCTTTTGTTACACCCTCACACCAAAAATTAAGTTTTCAGCATCTTAGTAGTGTAAATATTGTTATACATTACTTATGCTTGCTAATTTAGAACATATCATCATTAAATGTAAAAGTCAAGATCCTGACGCACAAAAAGTGCTTTATGATCTCTACAAAGATACATTGTATGCTGTGTGTCTCCGTTACATCAAGTCAGCACACGACGCTGAAGATGTATTTATAGATGCATTTTATAAGATATTTACAAAAATAGACCACTTTAAGGGGGATGGAAGTTTTGAAGGTTGGATGCGAAGGATTATGGTCAATGAATCATTGATGTTTCTTCGAAAAAAGACCAATCTCCACCTTACCGTAGAACTACCTGACAAAGAAATAGCGGACGTCCAAGAATCAGATGATGAGGACATGTCATTTGACGACATCATGAAAGTCTTAGATGAACTGCCTGTAGGCTATCGTACAATTTTCAACCTATATGTATTTGAAGATATGAAGCACCGCGAAATTGCTGAAATGCTAGGAATCAGTATCAACACTTCAAAATCTCAACTCATCCTTGCTAAAAAAAGATTGGCTGATATTCTTAAAAAAAAAGAAAATCTGACATTTAAAATAAAATAATAAAATGATCATCATGAACATAAATAATCAAACCAAGCTATACAAAAGTGCACTTGAACACAAAGCAAGTCCTAAACCTGATGCATGGAATAGAATTCAAGAAAAATTAGGACAGGATAAAAAAGTAGTCAAAATGCCTTTTAGTAAATATATGTGGATAGCAGCTGCATTTATTGGTATCGTAGGTGTATTGACTATATTTAATTCAAATAATACAATTTCAAGTGGTGTAGATGCTGTGGCTTCGACACAAGGATATTCAGAACAAATAGAAGTGCTAGATATCAATAGCGAGCCAGGCATTTATGAAATACAAAAGCTTGCAGGATTAAAAGTGGCTTACAAGAAGCTAAGTGAAAAGAGTGGAATGTAAATGTACAGCTTAAAAAAAAATAGTAAGATGGAGTGATTAAATGTTAATAATAGGTCCTATATTTGACTATTACAATAAATGACCTTACATTTGTAGCAGATTCTTATTAACACCCTTAATTATTGGCAGATCTTACCCGATCTGCCATTTTTATTATGACAACAGACGACTTCGCAGATAAAAAAAAGAAATATTGGTCTAAAGAAGAAGCCATTATCAACATCCAAAAATACTGTGCGCTTCAAGAAAGATGTCATCAAGAAGTCAGGTATAAACTCATAGAATATAGCATTTACGGAGATGTACTCGAAGAAATCATTTCTGACCTAATCTCTAATAATTTTCTAGACGAAGAGCGATTTGCAAGGACATTTGCCCGAGGTAAATTCAGAATGAAACAATGGGGAAGGATTAAAATAAAACAAGAATTAAAGCTCAGACAAGTATCGCCCTACTCTATCCAAGAAGCGATGAAAGAAATAAATGATGATGAATATTTTCAAACACTCGAACAGCTTATCATAAAAAAAGAAAGAACAACTACCTTCAAAAATCAATATGACCGTATGAAAAAGCTCACTGATTTTGCGATGAGCAAGGGATATGAATATGAGTATATTGCTGAGATTGTGAAGAAGTAGTTTTTTATTTCTTTTATTAAGGCAAATAAATTTACTGTATAAACGATATAAAACCGATCCTATGTCTTTGAGAAATCCGATCAGGGTAGAAAAATTGAGCACGGGTAAAACTTCATTCACCCGTGCTGCAAGGAGACTCAAATCACTAATTTCCCAAATAAAAACTTATATGCTGCAAAATCTAATTACCTACTGCTGACAAACCTTTTGAGTGCAAGGCTTTAGTTGTCTTCATGAGCCTTATAAACTCTGCTCTGTATCCATCTTTATCTGTTCCACGAGCATTATCGGCAAGTTCTATCATATCTTCATAATCTTTGTCTTGTACAGATCCTGAATCCCTGAGTAGCAAACCTGCGAAAGCCACAGCGGTAGAAAATTGCACATCGCTATTAGATTTGGATATTTTTTGGGAATCGGTTGAAATTACTTGTTCCCACTTTTTACTTACGTCACTATCAGGAGCTTTGTATCTAAATTTTATTGTACCCAATTCATTGCCAAAAGCTTGATTTTTATTCGATTTTGACCTATTTTGATACTTAAGTTCATCAACATTTGACTTTTTATCTACATCCTTTCCCTTTGTAATGATTTCGTAGATAGCAGTCATTTGGTGTCCCATGCCCAATTCGCCAGCATCTTTGGTATCATCATTAAAATCTTCTTTGGCCAGCATCCTATTTTCATAACCAACCAATCTATAATATTGCACAGCGTCAGGATTAAATTCTATCTGAAATTTGACATCTTTGGCCAAAGTGTACATTGTTCCACCAAACTCACTGACTAGGACTTTCCCAGCTTCTTGAATATCATCAATGTATGCATGATTCCCATTCCCTTTGTCAGCTAGAATCTGCATTTTACTGTCTTTGTAATTGCCCATTCCAAAACCTAAAACTGATAAAAAAACGCCCGTTTTGCGCTTCTCTTCAATTAACGTTTCTAAACTTTTATTGTCAGAGATGCCCACATTAAAATCTCCATCTGTTGCTAGCACTACCCTATTATTACCGTTTTTGATAAAGTTTTGGACTGCTATTTCGTATGCAGTGATGATTCCTTCTGCTCCTGCTGTAGATCCGCCTGCTGAAAGTCTATCAAGACCTTCGATAATTTTTTGTTTCTCTGATGCAGGTGTAGATGGAAGAGCGACTCCAGCATATCCAGCATAGGTTACGATAGCTA
>DAOLFJ010000103.1:0-13927 GCA_035326365.1 Saprospiraceae bacterium
CGTCTCAGTCTCCGATTGTCGGCACCTACTTCTATAAATACACTACCTAAACTAAACGCCATTTGACTTTGATTTTAAATATCTTGCATACGCTTCATCCAGTTTTTTACTTTTCTCTGGAGATATTACCTTTTTGGCTTCTTTTTCTTTGGTGATGGCTTCCACTTCATCGTCAAACATCATGATATCTGTGGGCTGTATGGCTTTATCTCCTTTGTTCTGGAAATACTGGAGCGCTCTAGCTGTCTGATATCGCATGATGGACCATCTCTCTCTGCTATCTGCTTCTGACCGTTTTTGAGCGGATCTTACGTAAGCCAGTAAGTCTATGATTTTGCTATGATAATACTCTAATGGAGTCAGTCCATAATAAAAGACCGCATCCCTTAGCGTGTATATCGTTACGCTGTCGTCGTCTCCTGTGCTGTCGTCATCTCCGCTTTGGAGTTTGGGTCTATCACTTCATTTATCACTGCATCTAAGATTTGGCCATATACAGTATTGGTAGTATCAGCATCGATGGCCGCAATGACTTCTTTTTCTGTGACCTGTCCACCACTAGCAGCCGCAAATAGACCTATGTACTGCAATGGAGTCAGCTTCCTAGGAAGCCATTGTATTAATTCTAATGCTGAGACGCCTTGACTAGATGCATACGTGAGAGCGATCATCGTGGTGATATTGATCGATACTTCTTTGTTTCCGATTTTCATGTTTAAAATATTTTGGTTTTACTAAAAATTAATGAATACTATCTATGTGGGATATAGTAAAGAAATGTAGTGGACCACGAAGCAGCCCACTACATTTTATGATTATGTGGTTGTACCTGATGTCAATGCACCTGTGCCACGGAAAGTAAACTCACCTGTCACATTCTCTTTATTGGTACTTGTGATAGATACGGTCTCGATCCATGCTTCACCTGCAAGCTCCCAGTCACCTGTCACATCATTACCTAGTACAAGATCAAACTTAGTACCTGCTATGAGCTTGTCAGTGGTGAACTTACCACTATTGCCTGATGTCCTGATTAAGGTCGCAGTAGATGCTGTAAATGATTTTTGACCTGGCTCAAATGCAGCCCATCCACCTACTATATCCTTGCTAGATGTCTCTCTCATCTCAGCAGTGATAGTCATGGTACATTCGGTACTATCTGCAAATGCTTCCCCATCGTGGAAAAGCCTAAAATAAGTACCATTATAAATTCCTGTTGTTGCCATTTTTTACGATTAATTTATGTGTTAATTAAGATGATTTAGGTAGTAGGCTTTGCTGCCTTTGCTGCCTTTGCTGTTTTACTACTGATATCCTTAGTAATTATACCATCAGATTCATACTTATCTGCTTTTTCTCTAAGCATATCAATAATGTCATCCTTCTTGTGGTGGTCGTGATCTTTTAAAAATTTAACTCGCATTTGCTTATTTTTTTATATATGAATAATTTGAAAATCCCTTATAAATCGTTTGATCTTTGCTTCATCATTTCCATCCTGGTGACCTAGTGATAAGTCTATTACCTTGATGGTGCTGTCATGGTATCCTACCAGTGCATCTGTGAGCGTATTTGCTACAGTCTCTAGAGCCATGTAAGATTCTATATCCCCTATGATCTCCACTCGATAGATACTCTCCATCGTCTTGGTATTGCTTACTAGATCCTTGCTACTCTTAGCGTCCAGCGTGATCTCTTTTATCAGTACGATACCATCTGTATCATTAAGAATAGTCGCCTGTGGTATATGGTCAAAGAAGATCTTACCTACTGGATGATCTGGCAGTGATGCTTTGATCAAGTCGTACATGATGATACTTATGGTCATATCGCTATATTTGTAGGGAGTGATCGACCTGCTTTGTCAAATTCCTTTTTTAGCTCAGCCCTGAGATTTGCGAGTATCTGGTCTTTTGTCTCTTGGTACGTCTCGAGTACAAAGGGTTGCCCTTCTACACGCTTTCCTGATGGATGTATAAAACCGAACTCTATAAGATTGGCATGATTACCACCACCTTTGCCGTATCTAGGACCTATCAAGACTTTACCCTTTGCTTTACGAGCAGATACAAAACCGACCGACCGCTCTAGATTTCCTGTATCACCTACTGGAGCTTTAGACTTCATACGCTGTACAGCTACTTTTGACGCTCGTTTAAGGATAGTCTTAGCGTTGATGCTTTTGTCTAGATAGGATGATATACGACCCATGTTTGCGACGATATTGTTTATCTGTTGATCTACTGTCATACTACTGCTTTTGCTTTTATGATCAGAAATCTATCAGGGTACTTATTACCATCGATGGCAATGATATCATACTTCTTGTCATCATATTCTATCCAGTCTTCTAGTGTCAACGGTGATATGTGTCTTATAGTGATCTCTAAGACTTGTATCTCTGTCTCCTTGTCCATGATGGTTTTCTCGTCCATCTGTCTAGGTGTACGAATACGAGCTTGCAATGTGGTAGCTGTAGTCGTAAAGGTAGGATGCCCGAGATCGTTTAATGCCCTGGACGATATGCGCTTCAGCACTATACGATGTCGCAGGTCTGCGATCCTTACCATTCCTTCTAGATGTCTACTTTGCTTCACGTGCTACGATTTGCGTTCGCTTGGTGTGTTGCTGTACCAGACTTACTATGTAAAGAACTTTTTTATGCATCAAGCTATCACCAGCTGCTACATCTCTACGCTTGAATGTAGAGATAGCGACCAACTCACCATTATCGACATTGATATCTGATGCATGGATGATGGAGCTAGCTGCTAGAAATCCATCTGTGGTCGTAGGTGTGTGATGCAAGTACATACTACAAATGTAGGCATGTAAATAGGGGTAGATGTTACGAGATGTAACGGTATCACATTGCTAGAAATGGGCAGTTTTTAAAAATATTTCACTTTTTTTCAATCTTTTCTTTGAAAATGTTTGCACATTCAAAATAAAGGCGTATCTTTGTACTGTCAATAAGACATAACAACACTAAATAACAAATCATGACAAACCTTTTTCAAAAAGACACTCACCACTGGGTAATATTTAAGAAAGTAAACGAATGCCCAAACAGAGAGCCTGACTATGTAAGTTACTCAAAAATTAAACATAGACATTATTTTACAGATAGTGATGACCTTTGTAAAAATTACGATGGAATTTTAGAGTATAATCTTATGGATAGTAATTGTGATTACTATAATCTAGTATATATTCTTAAAAAATCATCTGAATATTGGTACACAGAAAAAGGGATTTATAGAAAATCAGATCATTGGGGACAATGCGGTAAATCGGTTTTTGAATTAGATAATAATAATAGTTTATCAATCGATTACCAAATAGGTTATTGTGATTGGTCAGATTTTAAAAGTGTTGATGAATATTGGCACAAAAGAATGGAACTTATAACAAAAGAAAATCTTAAAAAACAGCCACTACAAGGCGAACAATTATTATCATCTTTACAGTTTGCAGGATTAATTTAAAGATGATATGACAAAAGATAAGAAAACCAAAAAAGTTGGGCGATAACGTTAAGCGCTTAATCAATAATCAACAACTAATATAATTTAAATTGAATCCAGAAGAAGTTTTAAAAGAATTTAAATTTGAACGATACCCATCTTGGGATGGAGATGTATTAAAATCATATAGGTTATATTCAAGTGATTTATTGATTTTTAGAGCGCATCCAGTTTATTGCAATAAGCCTGACTATATTACTGCGGGTATAATTAGTAAAGATAATAAAGTAAAGTCATGGTATGATTTTACAACTAAAGAATCATTTCAAGAATTTTTAGTAAAATCTTATATTGAAGTTACATATAATCATCTTCAAAATAATGCTTCTTTTATTGAAAAATTATCTTCACCATTATTTGACATATTTTATTAAATAAATATCATAAATTAAAATGGAAATGCAAAAAATCATTATGCAAAGAGGGCATGGTAAAACAACCCAATTAATCAAAATATCTGCAAAAAGTGGAGATTACATTGTTTGCCACAAATTAGATGAGGCAAATAGAATACAAAATGAAGCACAACAAATGGGTTATAAAATCCCGCTACCTATTACTTATGATGAATTTGTACAAAAAAGATATTTTGACAAAAACATTAGCGGTTTTTTGATTGATAATTTAGAAATGTTCTTACAACATCTATCAAGCGTTCCTGTCAATGCGGTTACTATGTGCCCATAATATTATGCAATAACTCTAAGGTAATATGTCCAAAAATAAACAAGGTGGCAAACGTCCAGGATCTGGACCAAAACCAAAATATGGTGAACCTACTACTACAGTAGCATTCAGATGTCCTGAGAGCAAGGTGCCAGAACTTAAGGAAGCAGTAAAGATTATTTTAAAATCTTATCAATTATAATTAATATGAGTTTTGTAGAAAAATATCAATGCGAATATGAAATAGCATTCCCTATTTTCAATAAGTTATTCCAGTTAAATAAAAATGATTTTATTAATTTGATGAAAGAGATTTTTCATGATAACGGATATGTAATGGAGATACTTAATGGAAATCCAAAGGTGATAAAAACATTAAACGACGATATCGCAGAAGAAATACAATTACATTTTTACGATAGTATTTTAATCAATTGGTCAGGGGTAAAATACAAACCTGAGCATGGATCTTTACGAACTATTGCAAAATTTAATAAAGATTTTATCATCCGTGATACATCACTCTCAATGGGCTGAGTAGATTAGTAAGGGAGTTTTCAAATTTACTCTCTACGATCTCACGGTTTTCTGCAAGGTGCGCTACTAGCATCATGATAGCAGGCTTGTAGATGTCATAGTCATAATGTTGTGTCGCTGTGTAGGTAATGATGATATTACTGCCAGTAGTGGGCCATTCTGTCACCTTGGGCTTGATGTATGGTGGTGTAGCTATATTGCACAATACTAAATTAGATATATCGATAGTAGCTGCGTCTCCTTCAGTAGTTAGATACGCAATACTTGTGACATTGTTACTCTCTGTAGCTAGTGGTAAGTGCAACGGACCAAGACCCGATGATGGGAAACATCTATATGATACCTGTACAGTCTTAGCGACTAGTGCTACACCGCAATACTTCTCTACCCATCTACGTGCGGACTTGATCCAGACATTGATCTGTGATGTAGATGCATCACTAGGTAGATAGCAGTGTGTGATAACTTCTGCAGCTGTGACGATCTCGGTATATCCGGAATTATCTTTTGCGATGTATTGCATGGAGAGTATGTTTTTTATTAAAAAAGCGTCGGGAATTTCCCAAAACCCGACGCTCAACCAAAATTACCTAAAGTATGAAACTCACAAATAATTACGCAGTGAAAAACGCTCTCACAAACGCTTTTGGATTTTTGGCAGCCCAATCCCAGAATGAGATCAACTTAGTCTCTACACCTGGATCTTTGTGTGGATTTACGATAAGCTGTCTTACTGGCCATCTCAATATCACTAACTCTGACCAGTGACCGAATATAGCACCACGCTTGGTAGCGCCACCTGTACCTTTGGTCAAGTTAGTAGGCATCAAGGTAGTAACTGCCGCTTTATAACCTAGAAAATTCATAGAGTCTCCAAGTGGCCATACAAACTGTCCTGATCCTGCATCTACTTTTAATTTTTGCAATGACTCTCTGATAGATGGAGACAACAACCATGCAGGATTAGAAAACTCTGCATCATTTGCAGATGGTGAGTTTATCATCGATACTAACAAGTCTCTAGTGATAGCGTCACCATTTGTACCTGTCACATCTAGCACTCCATCCGCTTCCATAAGCCCCTTACTTGGTACGGTGAGCGCACCACGACTAATGATGGTTTTATTGAGTACTCTAGTCTCACCATTTAGCAATGTACGATTAAGTACAGCGTCAGGTTCATTACCAGCCATAGCCTGTAGATACCATCCATTGGTGACTTTGCTATAAATAGCTTTTGCACTCAAAGTGGCTCTCCTTAAAGTTGCGTCCATTTCTGTAGACTCCATATCATCAGCTTCACCTACCCAACCGGCATCACTAAGATAGTCAGCTACTGGTATGTTGTTTGTTCCTGGTAAAGCGGTTTCTATATTTGCCCCTAATTCTTCTATAAAGAGCCTTGATCTATATCCTTCACTTACAGGACGCTGTGATGTAGGTACCAAGTATCCTGCGTTAGCATCTGTCAATGTCGTGGAAACCCTAAAAGCGATATCAGGCAAAAAGATAGATTCTCTATTTTCGAAAGGGAGTCCAGATGATCTAGCAATATTCTGACCTTCTTGACTCATCTCTATCTCTAGACCTGCATCCTCACGACCACCAAGATTACCTGTGACATGTCTCATGGCCCTAGAGATGGAGAAATTTTCTTGAATCTTGTCAATCTCAGGTCTTACCCTGTTCATCCTATTTCTAGGGTCGCCAGCATTTGGGTTTTGATTTCTAAACTCATTTGCTGCATTACGCTTCATGACATCATCTGCTGCCTTGGCGGTGGCTATGTCTGTCTCTAATGCGTCTAGCTTGGCAGTGAGACCACGCATCTCTGTGAGTTCATCAGGAGTGAGCGTCTCTTTGTTATTTAACTTTGTGGCAAAATGAGTATTGCGGGATTCTATTGCCGCTCTTTCATTTTGGAGTTCTATTAATGTTTTCATTAAAAGCAATGTTTTTTTAGTGGTAAAAAATTATGATATGATTATGGTGCAACCGAGTTGCTTATATCTAGCTTCATAAGTCGTAATCTTTGCTCCTGGAGTATAATTACGGCTTCTAGCTGTGATGTGTCTGGAGTATCTGGAGTATCTGGCTCAGTAGGTGTAGCAGAATTATAAAACTCTAAGGCTCTGGCTTGTGTGCGTAGCTTTGCCTTCGGGTTACTGCCTTTCATGACAATGCCCCACATGAGTAGATTCCAATCTCTGAAATATACTACATTACTGTCTTCGCCTTTGTCCTTTGCGCCACGGCTATGATCTACGATCTCTGCTACTATGGATGCAGATTTGATGAGTCCTGCGCGTAGCTTAGCGACTACCTTTTTTGCTTTCGGATTATCTTCGCCATCTTCTGGATAGTAGCGACCTATGAGTTTTCCATCTTGGAAAAATGCTGGACCAGTACCTATGATATCATCAGGATCTGTACTATCAAATGATGGGTGTCCATAGGTGACGATAGGTTCATTATTAAACTCATCTATCTTGCCGCCTGCCATGCGGAATATGGTACGATGCTGGTCTTTGAGTTCATTGGATAGTTCGAATTCAAAGTATTCTCTACCTTGCTCGTCTTTCATGGCTCTAGGTTCACATTGATATGAACCATGCCACAATCTATTTTCTATTTCAGTATTGGTACTATCCATATTTTCATGATTGAATAGTACAAAGATGGAGCTATATAAAGCCGTACATGTTACGAGATGTAACGATGCGATGGGGCATAAAAAAAGGCAACAATCTACATGAGATCATTGCCTTATTTACTGTGTGTGGGAGTTAGATATCTAACATTAGCATCTACCAGGGTCTATATGCAATCTGGCAGGTTTATGAATGCTCTTTGGGCTATTATTATTGATATTATAATTGACTCTATCTGCTGAGTGATAGCATTGCTTATGCAAATAGAAAGTACGATCTACCATCGACACATAAGATACAGAATATACCTGATTATAATTGATCTCTTGATTGGGAGATTTTACAATAGGTGATACTGCTTCACATGTGAGATAACGGTAATCAGATGATACTACAATCTCAATATTGTCATCAATATCGTATTGTGGGAATGGTGGTGGCGCTGCAAATGACATAAAAGCCAAAAGCATCATCAATAACGAAAACTTAAATTTAGACTTCATGATACTATATTTAAAATGGTGAAAAATACATGAATGCAAATATACCTTTTTGTTAAAATAGTTACAAACTATAAGGTGGTATTATTTGGCGCTGCGTTCGGTTCTTGGTTTACAGCTTTCTCTACTGTGATCATATTGTTCCCTTGGATAAAATACTCGTCTCCGTATGGTACTGCATTCAGCTCCATGCGGTCACGTATCTCATTACGATTGAGTACCCCGATGTTAAACATCTTTTGGAAGTATTCGCCTTTAGTGGCTGTGTCTGTGAGTAGGATGCTGTCGTAGTTATGATTTAGATAACAACGCTCTCCTGGTGTGAATGCCTTTAGATTAAACTCTTGCTCTATCATGGTGACGATAGGGAGGATACAGTTTTGCCAGTAGTCGGTGTTAAGTGCTTCTAGAGAGTTGTACGGTGTCCCTTCAGTGAGTCCTATCTTCGGACCAGGTACATTAAAGATGGTCGCAATCTCTTTTTTGTTCATGCCGGAAGACTCCACGTACTGAGCATTGGAGAGTGGCATGTCGTTTTTAAATTGTTTGAGTTGGCCGCCACCTGTGATGATACCTACTTGACCGCCTTTGTCTACGCCACCATAGGTATCTTTAAATGAGTCTCTTAGTCTATTTACTTGCTCTGCAGTAAGGTTACCGGATGATTCTGGATACTCTACTACTCCACCTAGGAATAGACCATTCTCATAAAACTTCTTTATAAATCTAGCTGCTGCCTTCTCCTTACCTATAGTCATGGCATGAAGATGGATCTTACTGTATCCGATATCATCACAACCTATATCTCTGATGTGGATGACTTCTGATGGTCTATAGACTCCTTGATGGATTTTGTCATAGCAGTGATACCACAACTCACCGTTGCCATCTCTCCACGGCATCATATCCCACGGGGCGATGTATTTATATCTTGTGATCTGACCACGATTATTCCGGATGGGTAATGAATAAGCATTGCCCCATAATAAGAAATCTATCACCATGTCACGCTTAAAGATGTATGGTGTGACATTACTATCCATCTCTCTAGTAAATAGATCGTACTGTGGATGAGTGACCGCATTTACTTTGGTACCGTCACTATTTACGTGTCTTATAGATGTGGGTAGTGTAGCGATGGTACGAGATATAGTGTCCACACAAGCGTATACCGTCGAGATACCTAGTCCATCTATAGGACTGGTGATATTGACCGTGTTATTGCTGAAAAGAGAAAACCATCCATTGCCAGATGATGATCTACTAGTGATGGATGGCTGTGTATCTATGCCAAATATATTTGATATGATTTCTCTTTTTGTCACTTGATGATTTTATTGAGAAAAGGATCGTCGATGTTCAGTTTCTTAAGATACTCTAGGACTAGCTCCATGGATTTTTTATATTCATTGATCTCTGCTTTGAGCTCTGTCACTTCTTGGGTATATTTTGCCACTGCTATGCGCAATGCCTTATTTTCTTCTATGGCTTCGTCGATCATATCACTCTCCTTTTTCTGATTAGACTCTATTTTCCTGATCCTAGTGTCATATAGTCGGGTAATGATGCCAGACTTACCTATTAAAAAACTAATAAGACCAGTGACTACTAGACTTACGATACCAATAACCGATATTTCTTCCACTGTGGGCTTAGTCTTTTAGTTTTTCGACTTCCTTTACCTTTGTGGTGGTCGTGAGTTGTGCTAAGAAGATAGCTACAATAGATGAAATACTTACGACCTGTGATACGGTACCGGTCCACGCTTCAGGGATAACTACTCCTGCCTGATCTAACAACTGTGGCAATCCTGTGATAAGCAATGCAACGGTGCTAATGATCTGCACGACCTTAAAAAACCATGGGGTCTTACTGAAAAGACGAATTAAGACTTCTACGAAAAAATCTGTCATGACTCAAAATATTTTTTTTAGTAATGGAATGATCGTGCGTAGATACGGCCATATCAATGTGATGATATCAATACATGTACGAGCTAGCTTGTATATGCGTGAGATCTGATAAATCTTGATAGGCTGGATTTCTTCTTTACCTTGGAAAAGAAGCTCTTGGCTATTGTCTAGCAATGCTATAAGTGATGCAGCTGGTGTGTCTGCCTTTGTCTCCTTATCTGCTAAGGTATAGAGATGTGTCTTGTATTCTGCTGATGTGATAGCCATATCTACGTGTATGTCACAAAGATGGGCTTATAATGTAGGTCTGTTGTTACGAGATGTAACGATGTGAGATGTGTGTATTTGTAACAAGTTAATACATTGTATTTTCATTTTTAAGGGTATACCCTTAAAACATGGGCTAAAACGCAATATGCACGGAGTACCTTTCAGCATTTGTGATAGCATTGAACCACTTGTCCCGTTTAGTTCTGTATGCACACCTACTGCGTTTAGCCCCATTCCGTTATATCCAATGCTATAAAAACCAATCTCTATTAATGGGTAAAGGCGTTGGTGTTAAACTTTTGCGTAAATACAATGGATGCTTTGGTGTTCCATCGTTTGACAATTCTAGGTAGAAAAGTGGCTTGCTTATCCAAAATAATGGTTTCCAAGTGTGGTCTAATCGTTTTTTCAATTTGTCAACGATTTTACCATTACCCCAAGCACAAACAACCAAATGTGCAAGTGCTGACATTCTTCTAAACCACTTTTCATTTTCAATTCCTACCACAAATGGAGCAGTAAGCAAGTCTTTCGGATTTGTGGCACGAAGAGAAAATAAATTCACAACGTAAATTCCTCCATAGCCCCAATCTCTTGCAAATCCAATGCACCGTCTAATTGTTGGGTCGTTTTTTTCTGCATCAGCCGTTGAAGGATTTAGCATTATAAACAACACTCTCGGTTTGTTTTCATCCCAAACACGAGAAAGTGAGTAGCGATATTTACCACACTCCGAAATAACCGCACTGGCTATAACAGGTGTTTGGCAAAAAAGCCCTTCTGTATTTCTATCTGACATTTGTAATAAATTTTAAATTTTATAATTATGTTAAGGCATTCGGTTAGGGCTTCTTCGCCAAGCACCCGACCGTTATATTTCTGGATAATCATCTCTATCCATGTTCATCGCATATTCAAAGGACTTATATAGATCAGAATTGCAAGATGGACATAAATAACAATCTACTATGGAGACGTACTCCCCATCATCACTACTACATGTAGCACATGATTTTGTATAGTCAAAAAACATATTACCATCTAGTGTTTCTAACATCTGTCGTGGTTGGTTTCTAAATCCAAAGGTCATATCATCTGGATAGGATGATATCATGGCTCTGAGCTGTCCTACTGTAGTAGGGATACCTAATTTTATTGTGGACATAGGGTTAAGGTTTAATAATTTAAGTCTTTCCAACAAATGATTTGACCTGAAAAGGTTTCTGATTTTTTGTTTAGGAACCAATTTAGAAAATCATCTATATGTAATCCATCATTCATGGCTAGATCTTCTATCCTGTCAAATGGCTTTCCATCTATAGTAATAACACATTGTAATGACAATCTTCCAAAATCTAAAACCAATATCCTGATATCATATATTTTTGTGATAATGATGTCTGGTGCTATTGTGATTTGTTTACTATTGTATGGTTTGCCACTCCATACTCTTGGGCTGAATTTATCTCCTATTTTCCACCTATTGCCCTTCCTTATGGTGTGATTTTTTGGTAAAAAATTATCATCATTCATAATTAAATAATTAAAATCATTTACTAATTCTGCAGGGATAGATTTTACAACATAAAGACTTTTATAAATCTTTTCAACAAAATATGTGGGCACCCCTACGTTAGGATGTGTCTTAGGGAAGTATCTGGCGAAAGTCATTACTCTACTCATTATTAGGTATTATTTTAAGGTTCTGAAATTTATGTCTGATATCCAGGTGACTGGTGTACACATATGCTCTAGTCTGTCTGCTGTGGCTGCTCCGTATGTGGTTCTGATGTTAGATACTTCTACATTTGATGTGAAATGTATCTTAGCGTCGTGGTCGGTGTAGAGCTTGTATAGGATGTCTATTAGGTGCTTGATGACTACTTCTTTGTTGCCGTATAGATTTAGGACCATATCATCTTCATATCCTAGATCATCTATGAAGATGTGTTTTTTACCTTTGAAGATGGTGTCTAGGAAGGATATTGATTTCTCATTTCTAGCACGGTACATAAGGTCCTTGTATGAATACCAGTATGGTAGATCGATGTCTGAGTACCATCTGGTGTAATATGCTTTTATTAAAGTTATACAGATGGACTCTAGTATGAAAGTCTTGCCGCTACTAGGTGGACCAAATAGGTATATGCCTTTGTGTACATTATACCGTCCTGTGATGTCTCCAGTGATGGATAGTATTATTTGTTTTAGTCTATCGGCACACGTTTCATTAATGATAAATGTTCTGGATACTTTCTCTAGTCTCTTTATGATCATGAACATAAGTGCTGATCTTAATATCATATAATTAAATGGGACAGGTTCTATGGCATCTTTTGCGACGGTCATCGGACTGGTACCGAAACTCTCTTGATATCGCTGCCTTTTTGATTTATAGGATACTGGAAGCGGTCTGTCTTTATGGGCCGCTTCTATTTCTGCGATGGATGGGAGAGACTGATTGTCTTTCATTTTTTTGTCTAGGGTTGTGGATATATTGTCTGACATGATATTTGTTATTTTATACTGCTGAATTAAATAGATCGTTCTTTATGTAATTGGTAAGGATGATTTCTGTCTTTTTTTGTGATGCATTACTTATCCTTATAGGCATCTCTTTTTTATAAATATTAAAATTATAATCTGATATGATGTCATGCCAGTAACATGATATCATTATTTTGCTTTTTGTAGTGGATGCTACGTCTAAGAGATTCTTAAAATCTTCTAGCTTGTATCCATAATAATGCCCTTGATTAGCTCCTATATACGGTGGATCTGCATAATGAAATATATCCGGATTGTTATATTTTGAAATCACTTCTATGGCGTCTTTATTTAGTATCATTGCACGCTCTAGTCTATGCTGATACTGCAGGAATCTGCGACGCTTTTCATTTGACTTTGTTCCTGGATGACAAGAGTCATTACTATTGGTTGTGATCTGAAATGATCCATCAAATACAGAACCACCAAAACTGTAATTTGCACCTACCCAAAATGCCCATGCTCTAGTGATATCATCTACATCTACTCTACCACGGTAGATATCTCTTGCATAATTGTAGGTAGATTCACAGTGTAGGGTATCCTGGATCATTTCGTTTAGCTTATTGAAATTATGCTTGATCTGTTTGTAAAAATTTGATACATTGCAATTTATATCGTTTATGACTTCGATTTTTGATGGTTGTTTATGAAAAAATAAAGATAGACCACCTGCAAATGACTCTACATAAGTCTTGTGATCGGGGATAAGTGACTCTAATGTTTTTACCATCATAGCTTTGCCACCGTAATATGATATTGGAGATTTCATTTATTCGATTATTTTAATAAATTATCCTTGGTCTGAATATTTGTGCGGAGTGATCGGGGTGAATTCTACTACTTTGGGTGGTGGTGGTGATGATCCTTTGTTGAATCTCCATGAACTGGCGTATCCTTTGAAGTTTATGCGGGCTTCTTTTAGGGTGAATAATTTACCGAAATTTACGGAGAGCCATTTGTTGTGGATTAGTGTGGCTTCGTCGATGGTGAAATGTAGGGGCATGCATATTTCGGTTTCGTAAAATATTTGCTGTGATGGATCGCCTGGTGCTGGTAGGATGAATTCTGGTAGGCCTTTTGATATTTCGGGTGTGGGTGGGATTTGGACAGCATTGTCCGCATTTACATTCTCACTATCACTTTCATTTACATGATCATTAACATATACATTATCATATAGGCTTTTTTCGCTTTCTTTTGCGTCAGTTGGTTTATTCGTCGGATATTTTAGCGAATCATATAGGTTAATTAGCGATTTTAAATCAGTTTCCGTAAATTTAAAATAATCCCCCTTTATTCTATTATGAGCATTC
>DAOLFJ010000472.1:0-2744 GCA_035326365.1 Saprospiraceae bacterium
ATGGGGATGGGAATTCATCATAGTGATCAGGCGGTGGGAACGCTCGGTGGTACCCTGATCGCTTTCATTGGCATCGTAGATGGCAGTGACATCATCAAGACAGGTATCCTGGCATGTGTGGGTGCGATCGTGAGTTTTGGGGTATCAAAGGTAATGCACAAGTTGTGGCCACAGGATAAAGGTAAGGTTTAGTTAAAGTTGGGTTTTGGTTTTGTTTTTGCATGGGTTAGGCTCTGGATGTAAGTTCAGGGCCTTTTTCTATTTACAGCGCATTTGTTGTAAAATATTGCGTCATATTTGTACTTGTTTGAAATTTAATATAAAGTAATTTTGTTAACGAATAGTATGTTTTTTTAATCCATAAATTAAATCAATTTGTCTTGTCAAACAGGAGCTCTTATACACAGGAACAATAGGAAATTTCCAACAGTTCAAAATTTAAGGACTAAAAGGATCATTTACTGATCTTGCGTGATCCTACATCCTTCAAAGTTCTATCAAATTTTATTTGTGGATATTTTTTGGGCAATTCTATATCGTGCCTTAGATCAGATTTTATCAGTTTGAGTTGAGGAAAAGCTCTAAGGATATCTACTATTGAATTGGTCAATAATGGGCATTCATTGATGTGAATATCTACCACAGTTTGGGAAACGATTTTTTTACTATAAATTCGTACAAGTGATTTACAATTTTCAAAATAGATGGTGGTTAATCCGAACAGATGTTTATTCATCCAAGTTGATACTTCAACAATATCACTATTTTTTATTTGAAGTATTTTAATTTTTGGCAAATCTGGCAAGCTGTCCCATTGTTTTTGTGTAATATTTTCCAACTCTAGAATGACAACATTTTCAGGACTTTTTAATGCATCCTTGAGCGTATTAAAACGAATAATTTCTTCAGTCCGTGGCCATATTTTTTGTCGATTCATATTGATAACTTTGTCGACCTTCGAATGAAATTTGTAAGAATTGTCTCTGTAAAATACACTATAACCATCTCCAAAAGCATAAGGTAATTCTTCTGATTTTTCAAAAAAATTGTAAGTTATGGGGTCTTTTACAATATGAAGATTGGAATCTCCTACTGTTTTTGATGTGCTCATATAATTATTTATGGAATAAATTAAATTCTCATCATTAGATAAGTTAATCTCTTTACCTTGGGGATTTAAAACTTTCACCAATTTATTGTTTTTGATATCGTAAATGAAAAGAAAACCATAATCATCATTAGCTTCTATGACAAATGCATGTTCCTTATCAATATTTGAATGTTTTTCATACTTGAGTTCATATTTCGTTCTAAGATTCATGGCTTTTCTCATAGAATCTAGTTGGTTGTAAATAAGCTGGTGTTTTTTACTTTTGGTATATTTCTTGTCAGACATTTCAAATGTATGAGCATCCACATATTTATAATTAAAACTCTTTAATATTAATTTCCATTGACCATGTTCATAACTACCTAATCTATAGAACCCTTGTCCATCCATAGAAGCAGAAAGATCTTTCACTACTTCGCCTTTGGTGTTAATTATTTGCCAAGGATTGGATTGATTGTCCCAATTTTCTTTATGATTATATTCTTGAACTATGGCATGACCTTCTTCAAAAAATGATGCATGACGAAATTCTTTACCACCAAAAGCAACATCCCCCAATGCATCATAAAATTTTATATTAACCATGAGGTTCTTTTTAGGATCTAATTGTTTATGTACCTTAAAAAAGCCATGATAATAACTTGACGCCCAATGGACTGGTGTATTAATTTCTTTTACTTTTTGTCCTGTAGTGTCAATAAAATAAGCATTTTTTTCATAAATTACAGGAATAATCCCCATAGAAAAATCAATTTCATAAATTTCTCCAATATAGAATTCTTCTTCAGTACCATAACATGGCTTAATCCAATATGGCAGTGAAAATGCAATTTCCCCGGTGGGTTTTATAAAATAAAGGCTATCTTTGTAATCATATTGTATTGCTATCCATTTAGTTTGAGCAGCTAACCCATTTACTAAAAAAATCAAAGTAAGCATAATCAATAATGAAAGATATTTCATATTCATAATAGTTTTGTCTATACAAATTTTCATAAATCGTCAATGTTCTAAGGTCTAAAAACTGTATTTAATCAATTTTTACAAAAATGTTTTAAAATAAAAGTATTAGATTTAGTGTAAAAATAATAATTTTTGATAAAACTGGATGGAATATTGGAAAAAATTAAATAAGCGATGAAAGTTAGAATGATGTATTTCAAGATATCAGGTTGTTGTGTTATGCAAAGATGTAAATTTGTAAAAGAAAGTTCTTTAGTTTATAAAAAAAGGCTTAGAATTAACTAAGCCTTTCTTAAAATTAAGGTAAAACTACTTCTTTGGTTTGGTAGGATTGTTTCCTCTGTTTCCTCCTGAAGGATTCCCAGTTGTGCTTGGACCATTAATTGGACGTGGTTTGCTCATTTTAAATATATTTTATCAATGATTTATAATAAGTGTTTAAACCTATTATTCTTCCTAAGAGTTCCAAATCTTAAAAAAGATAGCCCTGGTCAAAGACCAAGGCTATCTATAGACTACTATATTGTCTCAGATGAAAATCTGATAGTGGTCGTCTGCTCATCTAGATGGGTCGTGATGATGACTCCCTCCTCTGCAACCCCTATCGTCTTACGTACAAAGTATCTAGAAGTGAGCTGGCCAGTCTCCATCAATGCAGCTAAAACATTAT
>DAOLFJ010000104.1:0-7842 GCA_035326365.1 Saprospiraceae bacterium
AAAATAGGCGAAGCTTCTGATTTGCAGATCTTGTCAAAGTCTATCACGTCTTTAGCGTGACCACAGGCATGAAGTTTAACTTCGGAATAGATTTTCTAATGCATATTGCGGGTTAAATGGTGGAATTTTGTACTTCCCATCAAAATCAGTCTGGCTTATTCATATATTTTTAGACTTATATCCATCGCATTATGAACCTGACTTCAAAAGAAACTCATCTTTTTGCTCCTTGAAATATTGATTTCATTTATCAACAGAACAATAATTAATTAATATTCAAATATGATGACTACCAACATACTGTTTAGAAAATCAATTAAGAGAACCTTAATTTAGAATTTCAACCATTTAGCAACACTTTCTTCAATAGCTTTGTCTGTGACCAATTCAGGAGCATGATGTGGCTTCTTACGGGCATCAATAATTAGACTTCCTTTACATCCCCAATGTTTATTTTTTGTGAAACTTCCGATTCCATATACATCGTGTGAAGGATTAGATCTAGTAAAAGTCACCCAAACAAAATTATTCAATGATTCTGCTGTAAAAGATGCATCGTCACATAAGATAATTAATGGAAATCCCTCTAAATCTATTTTTTCTAGATTATCGATTAGCGTATCAACTTCATTTTTAGCTTGGTCATAATTTGTAAACTTAGGACCTGAATAAGCTAATATTCCTGGTAAGACAACTTTAATGTCAGACAAAGCAATAGTATTTTCAGGAATTATAGGTAGATCTTTGGCTAACTTTCTAATTTGACTGCTTCGACATGCCCAAACAACTTTCGAACCACCATTCCAATCTTCTCCAGAATAATCTAAGGTGTCAATGGTTGTTTTAGTTTGGAAATGTAAATCTCGTTGCCAATCAATTCTTTCTAATACATGCTTAAAAAATGTTGCTATATCATGTGTATCTAAACTCGGATCGTCTTCATCAGCGGCTATAATCAAATATTTGGCAAGTGACGTCTGACCTGATCCCAATATTCTATTTGCAATAGTTAAAATCTCTTCAGGTCTCGGTTCTCTAAAAGGCATATACCTTTCTTTACCTATTGCCAATAACAATGGATGTACACCTGCTGCATCTACAGCATGAATCTCTTTAAGTCCTGGAAATTCTTGTGCAGCAAGATCCTTCACTAATTGGTGAATCAAATATCCAAAACTACTATCTTCTTGTGGCGGCCTACCTACTACAGTAAAATGCCAAATAGCATCTTTGCGATGATAAACTCTATCTACTTTCATAATAGGAAAATCATGGGTCAAACTGTAATAACCCAAATGATCTCCAAAAGGTCCCTCAGGTTTTTTCTTATTTTTCATAATTGTACCTGTGATAACAAAATCAGCATCAGAAGATACTACGTGTCCCATATCATCTATCTTATACCTGAACCTTCTATCCGCTAACATTCCAGCAAAAGTCAATTCGCTCAATCCTTCCGGCAAAGGCATGATCGCCGAAAACGCATGTGAAGGCAATCCACCAACGAAAATCGAAACTTTAAATGGTTCATCAGATTTATTATACATTTCATGATGCACACCTATTCCTCTATGAATTTGGTAATGAAGACCTATTTCATCATTCATAATATATTCATTTCCTGACAATTGTATTCTATACATTCCTAAATTGGACTGCATGATGTTCTTATTGTCTGGTGGCAAACTGAATACTTGTGGCAATGTGATAAACGCGCCACCATCCATTGGCCATGACTTAATCATGGGCAATTGATCTATAGTAGTCTGTCCGTACATCACAGGGGACCCAAAAATAGATTTCATGGGTAAAGCAGTTAATGCCGTAAAAGGCGCACCAATATATCTTAGTGGGTTTTTAAGTAATCTTGTTGGGTCTGCTTTTAGTTCAATTACTTTTTTTACTTTTGGAAGGGTCTTTCTAAACAAAAACTCAGTCCTTTCGATGGTACCGTAAAGATTTGACAAACCAGGAAATGGACTACCTTTTATCTTTTCAAAAAAAATGGCAGGTCCATCTTTATCATATACTTGTCTATGTATTTCAGCAACTTCTAGATTTGGGTCCACTTCGTGCTTAATTCTCAAAAGCATATTATTAGCTTCTAAGTCTTTGACTACTTCCTGCATACTTTTGTACATAAACGATATACTTTTTATAAATCCGTATTGAAATTTATCCTTATTTAATGTCATTCAAACATATGAAAAATGGATAAGTTCTGTTAAATAATATAAATTCTACACCAAAATATATTAGAATTTCAGTTTAGGCATTTACAGATATAAGAGTGGCTATAAGCTATTATTTTTCCTTTTAACACCAATTTTACTGTTTTCTGTCGAAAAATATTGTAGTAATAGTATCAACTGATTAACTTGCATTGATAAAATGTTTTACTTAATACTAGTCTGATATGATGCTTACCATTACAATAATATTATTTGGAAGTTGGATCGTCCTTAAAGAGCATTCAAAGTATTCTTCTCTGCTCGGTCCGTTAGCCCTGATCAGTTTATTATTGATGGTGGTAAATTGTTATATACAAACAACTTCCATAAAAGACTTTGTATTTGAATCAGCTATTTCTTTTTTATTTTTATCCTTAGGAAGCTTTATATTGTTACAAGTTAAATATAATATGATTATCCAAATTTTCTGTTTTGGTATATTCATCTATTTGGGAACAATAGTACAAAATAAAAATCTTGAAAATCAAAATCAATATACTACAAAACTTGATGAGAATGCTGAGGTCTTAATAGAAATTGCACCAGAAAAATTGACTAATCTAGACAAAATTAAGAACAAATATCTTCTTAACTTTCATCCAGCATTTTCTCCGTCAGATGCTGAATCTACTAATTTGGATGATTATTATATTGTCGACATACCAAAAATCCAAATTGACAATATCTCGGAAATAATAGGAATCCTAAAAAATGATACAAATATTAAGTGGATTGAAGCAAATGAAAAAATTGATTTTGAATTCCCACAAAAAGCAAATTCTCCTGCAAAAGACAACCTTTTGTTGACAAATGATCCGTCTGTAAATTTACAATGGCATTTATCATTTCTAGAGATGGATAAATATTACAAACTTTTTTCTGAACAAAACTTAAAACCTGCTAAAAAAGCTAAGCTATTTATTTTGGATACAGGACTTGATACACGTCATGAAGATCTGAAAGGTAGTTTTAGTGGCTTAAATGATGCTCAAGGACATGGAACTCATTGTGCTGGCATAGCAGCTGCTATTACAAATAATGGAATTGGTATTGCTTCAATGACTCCCAATCCAGATTGGATAGATATAAAAGCCATACAAGTGATCGGAAATATTGGATTTGGAACCCAACAACAGATCATAGATGGTATAATAAAGGCAAGTGATCTTGGTGCTGATGTGATTTCCATGTCTTTAGGTGGCATAACGAACCAAGAAAGGGAAAAAGCTTACAATGATGCTGTAAAATATGCAAATGATAAAGGAACAATAGTAGTAGTCGCTGCTGGAAATGCAAATCTTGATGGTAAAAGATATAGTCCAGCCAACGCAGAGAATGTAATCACAGTAGCATCTATTCAAAAAAACTATCAGAAATCTGGCTTTTCTAATCACGTTCAGAACCTAAAAATGGGTGTTTGTGCTCCAGGAGAAAATATCTTATCTACCACTCCATCTAATACTTATACCGCAATGAATGGCACATCAATGGCAACACCTCAAGTAGCTGGTTTAATATCAATTATGAAAGCACTACGTCCAGAATTAACTACAAGCGAAGTTTATAGCATCTTAAATAGTACAGGAAAAAATACGTCAGATACTCAAAAAACGGGAAAACTCATTCAACCTTTTCAAGTAATGAAACAACTAATTGGTAAATAATTCACACTACGCAATATAATAAAAAACGAAACCAGAAGTTAATCTGATTTCGTTTCTTATACGATTATATTTCTATGAAATAATTAAACTCTAAATATTAATTGCCAATTAATTGGAATTCTGTTCTTCTATTTTTGGCTTTACAATCTTCAGTCCCGTTTGATTCACAACCTTTAACAGGTTTATCTGGACCATTTCCTACCACAATAAATCTATTTCCATCTAAGCCATATTCACTTTTCAAATAATCTGCTACAGCTTTTGCTCTTTTTTCTGAAAGAACTTTATTGGAAGCTTTGCTACCAACATTATCTGTATTTCCTTCTATTCTCACTTTCACATTTGCAAATGTTTTTGCAACTTCAGAAAATTGTATATCAATAATCGTCTTTGAATTTTCATCTAATGCAAACTTACCTGAAGGAAAGCTTATACTGACAGGCTTAGATGCGATAGCAGGTGCAGTTTTTTCTTCTTTAGTGACTGGAGTGAAGACTTTTGATTTTTCAGCATCAAAACTTGCACCTGATAATTTTTCTTGGGCTGCTGTAACTGCTCCTGTATAAATTACGGATCTCCAAGCCGGTGCTGCATTGGGTGAATCTCCTGTTTCTACAAACTTTTTAGACATCTTCTCATACAAATCTTGTCCTTTCTGTCCTTTATAAGCAGAGTTCAAACCGAAAAAATTAATATTATCGCCTTGTCCAGTCCAATAAACTGTACTCATCATTCCAAGTCCATCTTCTTGGGTCAATCCATTTAATTCACCTAGATATTTACCCGCTTTCGCATGATTTGCAGTACTAGAATTCAATTCAGCCACTCCTTGCATCCATCCTTCATAAAAACCGTGAATCATATCCTTTTTTTCATCTATCGTTTTTTGACTAGCAAACATGATATCAGCAATGATATGTGATTGTTGGATAGTAGTCAAAATTATTTTTGAGCCAGGTACATCTTCAGTAGCTTTAATATCGTCTGGACTCCATACTACAGCAGCGTCGATATCATCACTTCTAAACAATTCAGCTGCCTTGAGATTATCAGCTGTTTTTATGACAGTTACATCTGAATATTTAAGTCCAGCTGCCTCCAAAGAACTGATAAGTAAAGTCTGCGCAGGTGACGGAACAGCTACTGCTATTCTTTTACCTTTAAGATCGTTTACCGTATTGATTCCTCTTTTACCGATGATAGCATCTCCACCTCTAGACCAATCCACTTGCATGAAAGCCTTAGGCTGAAAAGTATTTATATCAGCTGGTGCTGTATACAATGGAAATGCATCTGCTGTTTGCACTAATACATCATATTCGCCTGCCATCCAAGCATTCATTGCATTTAGGAGATCATTCTCTACTTTAAATTCTACTTTAAAGCCATATTCTTTAAAGAACCGACTATTTTCATTAGCATTGGCACCTTCATTAAAATATAGGCCAGGTGCATATCCTCCCCAAGTCACTAATTGAACCCTTAAGGTTTTGGGGTCACGACTGCCCGATGCAGATCCTGAGTCAGATGTACTAGTAGAAGTTCCATCTGTGGTGGAAGCTTCATCTGCTTGTTTTTTAATATCTTGGCCGAATTGGGTGTTATTTAATAAATATCTCCCTCCAAAAAATAAAGCTGCTAAAATTAATAATGTAATAACGAGTTTTGAAAAACCTGTAAGTCTGGTTGCCATTTTGTATAAAGTTTAATAAGTTAATCGAATAAATTATCGTATTGGTTTGTTCTGCCTACTTTTTCTGGATGTTTTAGTGGCTCATTCAGATCTAGATAATCAGAATCATCATTTGATTTTAATATTAATGTTTCTTTTTCACCACCAAGTAATAAAGAAACACTTTCATTTTCCCATTTTTCTAACATTTTAAGTCCTTCTTCTTCAAAAATTCCATTTTGCAAATCAATTGACTGCATGAAACCTTGAGAAACTTCCATAAACCGCTCCATTTCACCTACTTTTTGACTTACATCATCAGCTATAGATTCAAGGGCTGCATCAAACATGGCTTTCTTATCTGGGTCACCTTTAATAACGCTCATGGCAGATTTCATGGCAGAGTTACTCGCTAAAATAGCCTTTCTCTCTTGTTCTTTAACCATTACTTGATCTTGAACATCTTCTACCAAAATCTCTGAATTTTCGTACATTTTTGCAAGAACTCTGTAAAGCACTTCCATTTTCCTGTACAAATCTTCTAATTTCATATTTGATTCCTGAAGCCTGCCTGCTTTCCTACTTTTAAGCAGCATTTGCGCCTGCTTATTGACTTCTGCTGCTTTGCTCGCCATATTGAGATTTGTGTCAATCTCTTTTTTGTTGTTCAAGATTATTTCTTGGAGTTTGTGCATTTGTCCCCGCAGCTGTGCAATCTGTCGATTCATTTTGGTAAGATTGGATTTTAGATCATCTACATATGATTTTAAAATTCCTATAGGATCTATTTGTACAAATAAACCTGTAATCCATCGCATCACACTCTTGTACATATAACCAACTAATGCTCTTGACTTTCCATCTAATGCTAAAAACACAATGGTTCCTAAAACCATTAAGCTTATAAAAGCTCCCATAGTGGTTTGAACAAAAGCGACTAATGCTGCAATACTTGTTATAGCTAAATATCCACCACCTAAAATTATGGCAGCCAAAAAAACCGCTCCTGTTACACCTTCTGGTCTAGACCAAAATGATTTTGCCTTATTTACCTCCATATATTCTTTCTTTCGACTTTATGCTTTATTAATTTGGACTAAAGATTATTTTTTATTTTCTCAATATCTTGCATAATCTGTCCTTGAACCAAATTATAAGATGCAACAAACTGTTGATTGGTCGTATCAATCTTTACTACTGCATCATTGATTTCTTTTCTAAAAGTATCCAATTGTGTCTTAGCCACTTCTATCTCTTTTAATAGTTTCTCTATTAATTGCTGCTTTTCTGTGATTGACTTCTCAAAAGATTGTATCTGATCAGTTCGGCCTTGAATTTGTTTAGCTTTTTGATTCTCTACTGCATCCTTGAATTTCTTATCTTCACTAACAAGTATATTTTGGTAATGTGATGCACTTTGAATGAGTTTTTCTTTTGTCAAACCCATTGTTTTGGCCATTTCAAATGCTGATTTATACCTCATACCTTCATCTGGAATAACTTGTTCGATTGACTTAAGCGAGTTTTTATATTCCAAATAATCAAAACCATCCATATTACTAGACTCTATCGCTCTTAATAGCAAGTCAGTAAATTTCTGGTCTGGTTGACCATCTGAAACGTTAGTATTTATATTAACCTGATTGGTAGAAGCTGCTGCATTTGAAGATGATTGTGTAGTTTCTGCCACACTTACATCCTCATCTGTTTGTGTATCTGCATCCGCTGGACCTTCTACAATAAAAAGTGACTTAATTTTTTTAAACATATCTGAATTCTGGATCATAATATACTAATGTATTTTAATAAATTTGAGTTCAATGAATATTAAAAATATCGATTAAAACTAAAATAATAAAGACAAAAGTATTAAAAATAATCATATTTACCTTTCAGAAAAAAAAAATCCTACAGATTTTATAGCAACTTATGTAAAAAACAGTGTTGGAAAATGAAAAAGAGATGGCAATAGCAAAATAGAATGGAATAAGTATAGATTTTTGCGAGCTTTTAAATCAAGATTGGTGGTAGTATAAAATAAAAAAGGCCAGTAAACTGGCCTTAATTCTTTTGTCAAAATTTCTTAGACGTTATCTTTTTTTTTGAAAGGGGCCGAGTCCGGCGACCCGACCCTCTAACTATGAAAAAAACTACTGTCTCTTTTTTGACATGCAAAATATTTTTAGTTATACCTAATGTCTCAGACGTTTAACTTTCTCTTTTGAAAGGGGCCGAATCCGGCGATCCGACCCTCTAACTATGAAAAAAACTACTG
>DAOLFJ010000104.1:7942-13896 GCA_035326365.1 Saprospiraceae bacterium
AAAGGGGCCGAATCCGGCGATCCGACCCTCTAACTATGAAAAAAACTACTGTCTCGTTTTTGACAAATTTGTCAAACTTTATTTTAAAACTTTCCTTTGAAAGTACTATATCTTATTAAAAATGTAATTAAATAGGTTTCTATATTAATTTCATTGCAAAGATATACCTTATTTTAATTCCGTGCAAGTTTTTAACAAAATTTTATTAAAAATTTATTGCCACATTTAAATCAAACTCATCATAGATCGTTTTATCGCCTAAACTATCGAAAAATGATCCTGAACCATATCTAATATCAAAATCAGATCTATCAATTTTTATAGCTGCTGTTCCAACACCATTAGCAACATTAGCATCAAATTTAATTTCCTTTGTTATGTTCTTAATTGTGATATTTGCTGTTACTCTATATTCACCTTCTTTACCTCTAGAAGCAACTTTTACAAACTTTATTGCTGCTGTAGGATGCGTATCAACTCCAAAGAAATCTGGTGACTTTAAATGTCCTTCCAATTTATCCTTACCACCACCCGACAAATCTGTAACTGCAAGAGATTTAACATCTACTACCAATTCTCCACCTGTTAGTTTGTTGTTATCAAATGTAAGGCTACCTGATTTAAAGTTTACTGTTCCATCATGTGAACCAGTCACTTTATAACCTTTCCACATGATTTTGGAAGTTGCTACATTAATGCTTTTTTTACTTGGTTCTACGCCTGTAGCAAATGAAGCAACAGAAAACAATAAAATACTTAATGAAAATAAAAACGATTTCATAATAAACTAAATTTAAGAAGTTAAATAAATATTTGTTGCAACAAATGTACGATACATTTGAATACAGATTTATTAAATTAAATCATTTAATATAATTTTAACAGTTTAATACACCTTCCTTACTTCACTAATCGCAAACCTAATAATCTTTTCTATCTCTAAAGGTGAAAAAACATGCCAGTCACCATGTTTTTTAAACCATGTAATTTGTCTTTTAGCGTATCTCCTACTATTTTGTTTAATCATTGATGTAGCCATCTCAAAACTTTGGAGCCCATCCATCCAATCAAAAATTTCTTGATAACCTACGGTTTCAAGAGCTTGAAGGGATTTGTGCTCATATAGTTGTTCCACTTCTTTTTGTAATCCTTGCGCAAGCATCTGCTCTACCCTATTATTTATACGATCATAAAGTTCATGTCTAGGCAATTCTAGTAGAATAGGTACAACGTTAAAGGGCAATGATTTCTGTTTATCGGTTGATAAAAACGATGAATATGGCTTCCCAGATGCTTTTATTACAGATAAGGCCCTAATAATCCTCCTGTGATTAGCCTTGTCCACTTTATTATAATATATGTGATCTTTTAGTGATAGCTCATCTAATAGACTTTGGATACCAAAAGATTCATATTTATGATTGTACATTTCCAAAATCTCATCACTTACTTCTGGCAATTCATCTAATCCTTCTAACGACACCTTTATATATAGGCCTGTACCTCCTGAAAGAATCGCAACATCACGATGTTCAAAATATTGATTTAAAGCACTGTTTACTTCTTGTTCATATTGACCTGCACTATACTTTTGATGTATACTAATATGATTGATAAAATGATGCTTAACTTCTATTAATTCATTTTTGGATGGTTTGGCAGTACCAATATTCATTTCTTGATACAATTGTCTACTATCAGCCGAAAATATTTCTGCATTAAATATCTTAGCGAGTTCTATGGCTACCGCCGTTTTGCCTACTGCAGTTGGCCCCGCAACCACAATTAAAAATTTATTTTTGTTTGTTCTTGTGTTCGACATTCAGCTTTTATTAGCTTTACGCCACAAAAATAGATAAACCAACAAGATGTTTTATAGTTTCCTCAAAGTTCTAGTCAGATTTGTTTTAAAAATATTTTTCAGAAAAATACATATTACAGGTGTTGAGCATATACAAATCAATAAGGCACAACTTATTGCAAGTAATCATCCCAATGGTTTTCTGGAGCCTTTGGTCATGGCATGTTTTTTTCCAAAACCACTTCATTTCCTTGTCAGAGGCGATGTATTTGATAATCCACTTCTAAAACCTATACTGACTTCTACCAATCAGATACCAATTTTTAGATTTAGAGATGGTTTTTCAAAATTGAGAGAAAATAGTCAGACGATGGACGAAAGTATAAAAGTCATCCTCGAAAAAAAGAATTTATTGATATTTGCCGAAGGCGGTACAGAAAGTATTAAAAAACTCAGACCACTGCAAAAGGGGATTTCTAGGATTGCGTTTCAAGCTATGGAAAAAGATCCAAATTTAGATCTTGAGATAATACCCGTGGGAATAAATTTCACTTATCCTTCTTTATTTAATCGGACAGTTATGCTTCGAGTAGGTCCACCTATTCACGTACAAGACTATTTAGAACAGTTTAAACTAGACCCAAAACAGACACATCAGACCATACTGGACGAAACTTACCGTCTAATGAAAAAAAATGTCATACATATAGAAGACCAAGATCGTATCCATTTATTCGAAAAATTAGTAATCATTTTAAGAAGCAAGGTATCCATTCCTTATTTACCTGTGCACATCAATGATAACACACCACTTGATCAGGAAAAAGAACTTGCTGAAAAAGTAGATGGACTTGACGAAGTTACCCTTCTAAAAGTGAAATCCGACATAAAAACATTAGAACAAACTTTAAAAAATAAAAAGGTAGATTTACTAGAACTTACAAAACAACCTTTAGATTGTGCTAGAACTTCTATCTTGACCCTTGGATTTTTACCTGCTTTGTTGTCCCTTGTTCTTAATGGAATGCCAATATTATTTGCAAATTTATTTACAAAGTCTAAAGTCAAACATGTAGAATTTAAAGCATCTATATTGATGATAGGCAACCTGTTATTGTTCATTATTTACTATAAGTTACTTTTTATTGCAGCTTTTGTATTTGGATGGCCGCTTTGGTATGTAATTGTGGTCATTTTACTCGCATTTTGGTTAAGATTCTATTATGAATATTATACAACTACTTCCTTTAAGTTAAACAGAAAAGAGATTGCTGATTTCAAAAATACTGGATTTATCATTCTAAATAAATTGTAAATGAGACATATATTTATTATAACTATTCTCCTTTCGTTTATATCTTGTCAACAAAAGCCAACAGAAACAGCATCCACCCTAAAACCTGCATATGCTATAGTCATTCATGGTGGTGCAGGAACAATTGAGAAAAAAGACATGGATGCGGCAACAGAAAAACTGTATCTTGATGCACTGAATGAAGCACTAAATATAGGAGAAACAATCCTAAAAAATGGTGGAAAAAGCATCGATGCAGTAGAAGCAACAATCAAATATATGGAAGATAGTCCACTCTTTAATGCTGGGAAAGGTGCCGTATTTACAAATGAAGGTAAAAACGAACTTGATGCATCTATAATGACGGGTGATAACCAAATGGCTGGTGCTGTAGGGAGTATTATGACAGTAAAAAATCCAATTTCAGCTGCTAGGGCTGTAATGGAAAAATCCGAACACGTCATGATGATAGGACGCGGTGCAGAAACATTTGCAGCTAATTGTGGACTTGAAATAGTGGATCCTTCTTATTTCCACACAGAAAAAAGATGGAATAGCCTTCAAAAAATACTGAAAGAAGATGAACAAAAAACGGAACTCTCTGAAGATGAAAAAGGAAATAAAAAACATGGCACAGTCGGATGTGTAGCAATAGATAAATCAGGCAATATTGTGGCAGGTACATCTACGGGTGGTATGACCAATAAAAGATTTAATAGATTGGGGGACGCTCCCATCATCGGTGCAGGTACGTATGCAGACAATAATACTTGTGGTGTATCATGTACAGGTCATGGCGAGTATTTTATAAGATATACTGTAGCACGAGACATTGCAGCCATGATGGAATACAAAGGAGTAAGTCTAAAAGAAGCATGCCAATATATTGTTTATGAGAAACTCGTACAAAAAGGTGGCGAAGGTGGACTCATTGCCATAGATAAAGATGGAAATATCGAAATGCCATTTAACTCCTCAGGTATGTATCGCGGGTATGCTAAAGATGGAAAAAGAGAAGTTAAGATATATAAAGACTGACACCATGCGATACACAAAAGAGATATTAGCTGTAGAAGCCATTGTTTTTATCATATTCTGGATGAGTAATGAATATTTGGCCACTTTAATGACTTTTATCGCAGTGCCTATATTTTTTGCGATTACCATAATCTCATTAATAGCTGAAAAAATAGAAAAGTCTGGTGTTTCAGGAGCTTATTTTAGATTAATGATAGGTTTGATGGTTGTACCAATAATCATTTTTGTAATTTTTCATTTTGTGAATGGCGGCGAATATACTTGGCTCAAGGAAAATTGATTCAGCTCTGAAAATCATTTATAACAAATTGATAATCAACTATATTCTTTAAATATACAGAATAAAAAACAGTTGATTATCATTTTTTTGTTATAGCAAATAAAACAGCTAATCGACCTTAATAAGCTTATGTCGTTTTATGGATTTGTTATCCTTAAAATACAAGAAGTAAATTCCAGCTGGTAGATCCATTAATTCGACTTCGCTCCCGATTTTATCTATTTCTTTAACTAATTGACCTTGCAAATTATAAACAGAAAGGCTGTATTGGCCCATGTCTTTATTAAATTGTACCCTTCCACTAGTGGGATTTGGATATAAAAATATTTCATGCTCCTCATAATCTACTATAGAAGTGATAGAGTTGCATTGACGAAAGATCAATTCATCATTACAGTCGTTAAAATTGCCCCTTACTTTAATGGAATCAGGATACTCTTTGAATGCGCGGCAAAGAAAATTGCTATTACAAGTTTCTAACAAGTCATTGTTTTCAATTCTAATAAGGTCCTTGTCAGCAATGAAATCAAAATCTGTTGGTATTTCACAATTATCTAAGAAAGTTAAATTTTCCAAATTATCATTTTCTTCTAACCACAAATTATTCCTAATATGTTTAAGATTTGGAAATATTTTAGAACCATCTAGTGTTGTCCTGTTATTAACAACCCTAAAGAAGTTGACATTTTCAAGTTGGAAATCTTCAAACTCACGCCCCATTTCACGTTGTCCCAAAACTCTTAATACATTACAAAATTTTACTTTTTTAAAACTTCCAAAATCAAATTTATCACAACCTGACATTCTAAAACCGTAGATGCTATCTAAGTCGTAGTCTAATTCACAATTTAAGTTAAAACTATTAATAAAACTAAATTGAAAACCACTATTAGGTTTTTGGGGCATGACATTCTTTAGATCATTTTTTCGATGATTACTTACTATAGCAATATGAAAATCGTCCCCAGCATTAAAGCGCAAAAGTGGTACAAAAAGTGCATTACCTACGAACGTTAAATCAAAGGTGATGTATTTAATATGCTCAAAAAGCTTAAGGTCAGCCACAGTGTCTAGGGGGAAATTTATTTCTAACCTACCAAAGGTATCAATCTTCATAGGCTTTACCCACTTTTTTTGCATGTGGATTTCCATGTTTTCGACTTTATTCATGCATAGTCCACTTACATCAGATATGTCCGATGCACTGTTTAGTACCAAGTAACCTACATATTTTATATATGAGAGAGAATCCAAATTGGTTATATCCTTAGTAAGACCGACACAATGACTGAAATCAATATGGAGGGTGTCAAAAAAGTGACACCCTCTATATCTACTAGGAAATGAATCAACATCCTCCTGAGAGCAAAAGGATAGTGCTGTAGGACATTGTGCTGAAATTGTCGTTTCAGTGAAACACCATATGACATAAAAAATTGTCGCAAAAAGGATCTTGTTCATTTTTTACAGTTTTAGTTACAAGGTGAATTCAGCACAGCACAATCTCCGTTACTCGTTACAGAAAAGCACGAATCTCCGCA
>DAOLFJ010000473.1:0-2737 GCA_035326365.1 Saprospiraceae bacterium
ACATGAGTTCAATGAGCAGAATGACTGGATTTATGACAAAAAAGTAGTTGTAGAACCAGGTGATTCACAAAATTTGAAGGCAGGCCAGATTGTATCTATTCGTCAGTTCAGAGAAGAAAACTCTAATCTGAAGAGAAATGACAAAAAGATAGTAGAAGTAAGGGATGCAGTTCCTGCTACATCTAGTGTTATTTTACAAGGTATCACAAGAGCGTCGCTTGGTGTGGAAAGCTGGATTTCAGCTGCATCATTCCAAGAGACAACAAAAGTCTTGAGTACTGCTGCGATTTCTGCGAAAAGAGATAACCTTACTGGATTGAAAGAAAATGTAATTGTTGGTAAAAACATTCCAGCAGGTACAGGTTTAAGAAGATTCAAAGATATGGTTGTCGAAGCAGTCAATGAATATGATGTAGTCTAGTTTTTTAAGAATAGAAATATCTAAATATAAATGGCTCCTTGTTTGATTACTTGGAGCCATTTTTGTTATAATATAGATCAGCGATTTTGATAAATCATTAGCTAAATTAACTGATATGCAATTATACACGACTTGTCAGGAATGTGGAAAGCACGTTGTATTGAAATCAAATGCAGTCACAAGGCCTGAATTGAGAAAAGATGAAGGTGATTATGTTGAAATTACCTGTTCCCATTGTTCTAAAAAGGAGCAAGTACATATTAATGATATTATTGCTCGACCGAGTGCTATAATTCTTTGGTCAGTAATGATTTTTGGTTTAGTTTTAGCTTTTTATTTATGGTGGACTTTCAATATTTTTAGTTTAATTGTGCTAGGTTTGCCTTTTTTGATCTTGAGAAATCAAGCTAAAAAGATCCATACTTTTAATGACTACAAAATCTATTAACAAACTTTTTATTTTGCTAAGCTGCCATTCTAAGTTAAATTCTCATTTTTAAAGATGCGTTATTCATGGTTCATTAACCACTTCACCATATTTCCAAACTGTTGTCCCCACATCACTTCACTATGTCTACCTCTATCTTTGATAACAACTCTATACTGATTGCTGGGATAGTTGTGTTTTTTGAGTGTCCAGTACGTTTTTTCCAGCGTAGCTTGCATACCTCTACTTTCTGATTTACTGCCCATCACATATATTTTGCTAAAGTGCTTTGGTTCAATATTGTAAATCGGTGGATAAATCCAAAAAGCGGGCGACATTACACCTGCTTTGCCAAAAATATCACTATGACGAGTAGCAGCATAAAAAGAAATAAGCCCACCCAGTGAACTACCTGCTATGATCGTGTTTGCTCTATCTGGAAGAGTACGTAGATGCTGATCGACTTTAGGTTTTAGTTCATTAATGATGAAGTCTAGAAATAATTCACCTTCACCATGGTATTTTTTATGATTGTGTGGCATATATTCTGAACCACGGTAATGACCACCATTATCAATACCTACAAGAATCACTTGATCTTTCAAAGGAAGACTATCCATTACTTTTTGCAGATTCCACGGTTTGAAATAAGCAGTATTTTGGTCAAAAAGATTCTGGCCATCCATAAGATACATGACTGGAAACTTTTTTTCAGGAAATTTATAGTACGCCTTTGGCAATAATATCCTAGTGGTGCGACTTCGTCCCAATTTAGACATCAAAATGTCTTGTACGAACAATCTTGAAATATTTTTTTGAATAACCATGATAAAGAAATAAACGTTGGGATATAACAATTATTATTCTCATAAAGTTTGTTGGTAATCAATTTAGTTATAGAAACTTAGTATTTATTTGGTTAGAATAAGTTAGTACAGGATGGTAGGCTGATAATTATAAAAAACAAAAAATGATTTGGTATAATGTAATCAAGAATTTTCTTTTCGATCATTTGTACCTACCTAATTTTTTATAACTTTGCCAGTGTAGGGTCAGTTTATAAATGGTTTATGAACCAAAATATGACTTGTAATAGCTAATTGGCAAAATTAATTTAAATTTGATAAAATGAAAAGGAGAACATTTATAGCACATACAGCTACTATGGCCGCATTAGGGTCAGTTACACAAGCCATGGGAACTACAGGCTTATCTTTGTTTTCGTCTAATGTCAAGTGTGGTTTTATAGGTGTCGGCGCCAGAGGGTTAGGTACTTTGTCACTCGCTTTACTAAGGAAAGATGTAATAGTCACTGCAATTTGCGATATAGATCCTATCACTACAGAAAAAGCTGTAAAAATGGTCACAGATGCTGGCCAAGCTAAACCTATTTTATTCACAGCTGGCGACCAGGATTATAAAAAATTGCTTGATCATAAAGATGTCGATGTAGTATTTATTTGTACTCCTTGGGAGTGGCATACACCAATGTCCGTAGATGCGATGTTGGCGGGAAAGACAGTGGCTTGTGAAGTCGCTGGTGCTATGAGTGTGGATGAATGTTGGCAAATGGTACGCACTTACGAAAAGACACTGACGCCATTTATGATCATGGAAAATGTCTGTTATCGTCGAGACGTCATGGCTGTCCTTAATATGGTGAGAAGGGATGTGTTCGGTGAGATGATACATCTAGAAGGTGGATATCAGCACGATCTACGCGAAGTAAAATTTAATGATGGTGTCAATTATTATGGTGGTGGCGTAGAATTTGGTGATAAAGGATATAGTGAATCTAAGTGGCGTACATCTCATTCTGTCCATCGCAATGGTGAGTTGTATCCCACACATGGTATCGGCCCAATAGGTAGCTACATCAATAATAATAG
>DAOLFJ010000105.1:0-13809 GCA_035326365.1 Saprospiraceae bacterium
ATCTTATGAACCTGACTTCAAAATAATCTCATCGTTTAGTGCACTAAACTCTTTATTTCTTTTATCGTCAGAGCCATAACCTATTGATTAGGAAATAGGATTTTTTTTAAACATACGCTAATTCCCAACAATAAATAGATCTAAAGTAGGCCATTTTAGTGAAATAATATACTTTTGTATTAGCTAAATATTTACGCCATGAAAAATACGGTATTAATTTTTTCCATTTTCATTTTCACTACATCCATTTGTTTCACTCAAAATTATTTGTTTAAGAAAGATAAGAGTGGGTTTTCAGGTTCTTTTGGACTTGGGACTAAAGTATATAAAGATCAGATAGGCTTTAATTTAGGTGCTGATTATACATTTGACGGCTTATTTAGTATGGGTGTGCTTCGAACATTTTTTCAATCAAATAACGTTCTCCAAATTAAAGAAACAAAGGGATATTTTACATTTAATGTAGGTTTAGACCCGCTTAAATTAGAAATGGGGAAAACAACGATTTTGCTACCACTCATTTTGGGTATCTCATTGATAGAAGGAGAACAGTTTTTTACTTATGGTGCTCGACTAGGCATAAGAAACCAAATGTCTTTACATTCAAGCTTTACTCCTATATTTTCTGTTATATCCCAACCAAATATAAATAATGTTGAAAATTCTTACGCTACAATTTCAACTTTAGAGTTAAATATCATATACCAAAGTTTCAGAATAGCTCCGCAATTTTCAATTTCTGAGAGTGATGTGAGATTTGGAATAAATTTGGGTTTTCTACTCTAATCTGACTTTGTGAAGGTCAAATAAAAAAGTAAGAGCGTATGGTTTTGAACACATACGCCCCTATTAAGACTATTTCTTGAGATTTAAAACTATGGCATTAATAATTTTTTCCCATTTGATTGCTTTGAGAACGTCATCTTGCATTTGAATGGTCTCATCTGCATCATACATTTTGATATGTACATTACTATTGGAAAGTTTTAATGTCAAGGTTGCTTTGTGCAAAACATTTGTAGCAGAATTATGTACGGACTCACTACTAAATGTTTTTTCTAAAGTACACGATTTTACTTCTGATAGATCAATAGCATACAAGTCGTTATCACCTTGTAAAAACCCTTGGTAATACAGCATATTGTTTTTTGAGTCTAAACCCATAACCCCTTTTTGCCAGATTTCTACATCTACTACTTGATATCCCTTTTCACTTATCTTGGATAGGAACGTAGATTTTAGTTTCTTTTCTGATGAACTTCCTGACATGAAAAAATAGGCCATAGGCACAATTACGATTGCTGCTAGAATTATATTAAATAACATGATTAAATTAATTTTGAAATTATTAAATAAGCTTATCCTTCATGATTATGAATGATAATGCTAAAAATAGATTACTCAAATACAGTCATTAAAAATGGAAAAACCGAACCATCTTTAATACCAAAATACTTGAATTTTAAAAAAGATTTAATAATTGAATTCACTCCGAACAGCCCTTAGTTCAAATAAAACGAAAAAACTACATTTTTACTGCATGAATAACCAGCATCTTCCCTTTAGGGTCAGTGTGAATAATAACTGATTATCAATCAATTAGTATTTTCGGAGTGGCCTTGTAATTTATTACCAAAAGGTGTGGAAAGGAAACAGCATTTTGAAGATTGCTGTTTGGATGTGGTATAGCGTGTGGAATAAAGTAGACTTGCTCAGAACAACTTTTATTACACTGACATTTGATGCCATTACTGTAAAAAAAGCACCTACATCTAGCTTTACGGTTGAATATACTGACTGCGTGAAATCACCAGATTTTATGGTGGTGTAGTCATTTGATTGATGAGATTTAGTAGCTGAAACATTGTCTTTTGCACTACTCTGATATGATCTAAAGGTTTGTTTAATATTGTAAACCGACCCTATTGCTGTAAATGCAATAAGGATAGATAAACTAATAGAAATAAATATCTTTTTATCAAACATGGTACAAAAGTAAGGATAATATATGATACGTACCACAATTATCTTCCATCTTCATCAAATACTTTGGTGTAAGATTTAAACATCTTTAATACAAAATATAATACACCCGAAATTACCATGGCCCAAAGACTCCAACTTTTGGTCGAATAATAAGCTCCTGTAGTAAGATAAGCAACCCAACAGTTCATTAGATAAATGACCAAAAACACAGCAAAAAGTCCATTTTTTTCCTTCTTAAGAATTTTTTTCCAGCTAAATGACAATTGAGAACCATTAAATTTAGAAAAGCTAGGTATGAACGCTGGTGTTTTGGAAGCCCATTCTGTATATTGATTTCCAAATTTTCTTGTTAAAAATTGTTCTTCTGCATACATAATCCTTTCATAGTATACCCAATATGCAAAAACAAATGCCACTACAAACCAAGCATTAGCGGTCAAGAAAGCGATTCCTAACCACATAAAAAAATTCCCTAAATATAGTGGATGTCTTACTGTCGAATAAATTCCTGTGGTATTTAGCACATCTGCTACTTGACCTTCAGCTGTATTTCTTCCTGAGGTATTTTTTGGCGTGTGTCCAACAGTATAAATTCTAATGATTAACCCTAACATACAAATGATAATGGCTGCAACTTCCAATACTGTCAAATCTTCATTACTAAACCATTCCGGTTGCGTTTGTAATGCATAGTAAATTACAATCAGTGCAAAAGGTATTAGAATTAATGGTATATGGCTTCTATACCTAAATAATATATTTCCTTGAGTTTCGAATTCTTGTTGAAGAGCCATGGCAGTTGTGAATAAGGTAAGATTAAAAAACGCACAAAGCTAACTTTATAAACTACATTTACGTAAATTAAGGGCTGTATTTTTTATGCGTACAAAAAATCTTAAGAAATATCTAGGTACATTTATGCATCTTCCTGATTACCAAATTCATCTTTTTTGTCCTTATTCTTTAATCGTCTCTGACTGTTTGCTGTCTTCATGGACTCTCCCACTTGGTTACTCGCAGTGAAACTAGCTACCATATTATTAAGCATTTCACTTCCTGCTTGTGGCGAATTTGGCAATAATATAAGGTTTGAATTAGTATCAGCGCCTATTGCTTGCAAAGTATCATAATGTTGCGTCACGACTATTAATGCAGATGCTTCTTGGGAATTAATACCTACACTATTTAATATATCCACACTTTCTACAAGTCCACGAGCGATTTCTCTTCGTTGATCTGCAATACCCTGGCCTTGCAGTCTTTTGGATTCTGCTTCCGCCTTTGCTTTTGCTACGATTCTGATTCTGCCAGCTTCTGCTTCATACTCGGCAGCGGTTTTTTCTCTATCAGCTGCGTTGATACGATTCATTGCATTTTTAACTTGAATGTCAGGATCAATATCTGTAATAAGTGTATTGATGATATCATAACCATAAGTGGTCATTGCTTCATTAAGTTCGCGTTTGACAGCTACTGCAATGTCATCTTTGCGTTCAAAAACATCATCTAATTTTAACTTTGGCACTTCAGCTCTCACAACATCAAATACATAAGATGTAATCTGATCATGTGGATATTCCAACTTATAAAAAGCATCATAAACTTTTTCTTGGATCACTTTAAACTGCACAGACACTTTCATTTTCACAAATACGTTATCTTTGGTTTTAGTCTCAATAATGACATCCAATTGTTGAATACGAAGATTGAGCTTTCCTGCTATTCTATCGATAAATGGTACCTTAATTTGTAATCCAGACTGTCTGATACTATTAAACCTTCCGAATCTTTCTACTATGGCTGCTGACTGTTGCTTTACGGTAAAAAAGGTAGATATCAACGCTAAAATAAACAAAGGAAAAAGGATAATATACAATGGGTTCAATTGTTCCATGTGACTTACGTTTTAAATTTTAACAAATATACCCATAAAAAGTGGATATTTCAAAAATACCGGAAAGTTATTTATCGCAGCACAAAATTAATCCAATTTTCAATACCTAAAAGATAGTTTTTGCCATGACATTTTTAATTAATTATCATATATAAACAATTTTTGCATCTCGACGTTATGCACCAAACAAATGAATAACATGACACCGCAGCGGAATTATCTAGTTCATCCACAATACATTATTATTACACTAGTTTTGGCTGGAGTGACGGCACTTTTTCTAGGATTTACAGGGGCTTACATCTACAATAGAGTTCAACAAGGAGTTGCGCCTGTGCAAGTTCCTACCCTATTTTACTTTAATTCTATACTTATTGTCGCTAGTAGTATCACCATGATTTATGCTAAAAAAATGTATGAATATGATGACACAAGAATGTTTAAAGTAGCGCTCTGGGTGACGATGATTTTGACATTACTTTTCTTATATATGCAAATAGAAGCTTGGTATCAACTCAAAGCCGCAAATATTGGACTTACGAGTAGCACTATGGCGTCTTACATGTATTTGATCTCAGGTTTGCATTTTGCCCACTTGGTGGCTGGCATACCATTTTTGGGTTATTTTATATACGAAGCACACAAAAGGATGAAAGATCCAGTCACTGTTTTGGTCTATTTTGCAGATGTCGATAAAAAAAGATCTTTGAATATTCTCAATATTTATTGGCATTTCCTAGATGGTCTTTGGATTTACTTGGTTGCCTTTTTCTTGATAAACTATATGATATAAAAACTGTTTGATTGGAGAAAACAAAATTATTATACATCTAAAACAAACCAAAGTGCACAATATTAATACATTAGGAGATTTAAAAAAATCAGGTTACATATCTAGGTCGATCAAACAAGAACTCAGGGACAATTTGATTAAAAAAATCCAAAAGAAAGAAAAAGTATTCGAAGGAATTCTTGGTTTTGATGATACAGTACTGCCTGATATAGAAAGAGCGATTTTGTCAAGGCATAATATCCTGCTCCTTGGTCTTCGTGGTCAGGCAAAAACAAGGATAGCACGCTTGCTTATCACACTTCTCGATGAATATATGCCTGTCGTCAGTGGATCAGAGCTGAATGATGATCCTTTGCAACCATTGTCTAGATATGCCATAGATCTCATTGCCGAAAAAGGTGATAGTACACCTATTTCTTGGGTACACAGATCAGAGAGATATGTAGAAAAACTAGCTACACCAGATGTTAGTATCGGTGATTTGATAGGCGACGTAGATCCAATAAAGGCTGCAACGCTCAAACTTCCTTACTCGGATGAGAGAGTTATTCATTTTGGGTTGATTCCTAGATCACACAGGTCTATCTTTGTAATCAATGAATTACCCGATCTTCAAGCAAGAATTCAAGTATCATTGTTTAATATTCTCCAGGAAGGTGACTTACAAATCAGAGGATTTAAGCTTAGGCTTCCATTGGATATTACCTTTGTATTCACAGCAAATCCTGAAGACTATACCAACCGTGGTAGCATCATCACACCATTAAAAGATAGAATAGAAAGCCAAATCCTGACGCATTACCCTAGGAGTATAGAAACTTCTCAAGCGATTACAGCCCAAGAAGCCAATATTCACGATGAACAAAGAGCAACAGTGACCATTCCTGATATCCATAGAACATTGATCGAAATGATCAGTTTTAACGCCAGAGAAAGTGAATATACAGATGACAAAAGTGGTGTTTCGGCACGACTTAGTATTTCAGCTTTAGAAAATCTTTACAGTACAGCTGAACGTAGAATGCTACTCAATGGAGAAAAGCAAACAACCACCAGAATTACTGATTTTTGGGGTGTAATACCAGCTATTACCGGAAAAGTAGAATTGGTTTATGAAGGCGAACAAGAGGGCCCATACAATGTCGCCATGAATCTTATTTTCAAAGCAGCAAAAGATTTATTTTTAGAGAGATTTCCTAATCCAAATCAAAAGATAAAAAGAGATCTTAAAGACGAATATGGTGTGATAAAAGCTTGGTTTTCAGGTGGAAATAACATCGAACTTCTTAATGACGATGACGACCTTACCTTTAACAAAAATATAGAACAAGTTGCAGGATTAAAAAAACTTGCGGAAAACTATATTAAGAATAAAGAAGAATTGATGCCGTTTATGGAATTGATTTTGTTTGGATTGTCAGAATCTGAAGTCATTGGCAAAAACATATTGGAAAATAGTTTGCATTTCTCAGATCCACTTTCTGACATGTTTAATGATATGGAAGATTGATAATTATGAATAGCATTTACTTCTTATCTTTAGACACATTCTAAACATAGCTTTGTCTTTGTAAGTTTTATACGTACTTTTGCATTTTTTCTAAAGGGTAATATGAAGATCTCCATAAATCTCAAAACAGGCGATGTCGCAGATTCGACTCCCAAAGATATAATTGTCGGTATAGACTTAGGTACGACAAACAGTCTAGTAGCGTATATCGTAAATGAACAACCCGTTACTGTAAAGTCAAAGTATGGTCAGCGCTCACTTACGCCATCTGTTTTACATTTCAATGAAGACGGTAGCATTGTGGTAGGTGACAAAGCAAAAGATTATTTGGTTTCGCATCCTGAACGAACGATTTTTTCTGTAAAAAGACTTATGGGAAAATCTTATGCTGATGTTAGTAAATTAAATTCATCTATTGGTTATGAAATCATAGATCAAGATACTGAATCGCTTGTAAAAATAAAAGTTGACAATAGATTTTATACACCTACTGAACTATCAGCAGAAATTTTAAAATCACTCAAGTCTGATGCTGAACATCAATTAAAAACAACTATTTCAAAGGCAGTCATTACAGTGCCAGCTTACTTTAACGATGCTCAAAGACAGGCCACTAGAGATGCAGGTAAACTAGCAGGACTCGATGTGCTACGTATAGTCAATGAACCTACTGCTGCAAGCCTTGCTTACGGTCTAGGACTAGATAAAAACGAACAATACAAGGTAGCTGTCTATGATCTAGGTGGAGGCACTTTTGACATCTCCATATTACAAATAGAAGATGGTATTTTTGATGTGTTGTCTACACATGGTGATACTTTTTTAGGCGGTGATGATTTTGATAGAGCGATCATGGCATTTTGGACCGAAAAACATAGTATTTCCATTGAAAAAATGCAAGAAGATCCTGCTTTAAATCAAGCATTGAGACTCGCTGCAGAAAAAGCAAAAATGGTGCTTAGTAAAGAAAACACCTTCGAAACCAATGTAGAACAATATCAATTAGCATTAGATAAGGCAACATTCGAAAACTTAATTGCACCATTAATTGACAAAACCATAGAAAGTTGCATCCAAGCGCTCAAAGATTCAAAACTGACAACAGCAGAAATTGACAAAGTGATATTAGTAGGTGGTTCCACAAGAGTGCCTTTGGTCAAACAACGGTTAGCGGAGTTTTTTGACAAAACACCTGACGATAGTATGAATCCTGACGAAGTGGTGGCTTTGGGCGCAGCTATACAAGCAGATATACTTGCAGGAAATAGAAAAGACATTCTACTACTTGATGTGACACCACTTTCACTTGGAATAGAAACGGTAGGTGGATTGATGGATTCAATTATTGCACGAAATTCCAAGGTTCCACATCGTGCAGCTAGACAATATACTACATCCGTAGATGGGCAAAAGAATTTGAGAATTTCAGTATTTCAGGGTGAAAGAGATTTGGTGGTTCACAATAGAAAACTTGGTGAATTTACCCTTAAAAACATACCTGCGATGGCAGCAGGTATACCAAAAATAGAAGTCGCTTTCATTCTCGATGCAGATGGTATTCTCACTGTAAGGGCCAAGGAATTGAGATCAAATGTGGAAACAAGTGTAGAAATTAAATCGACTTATGGTATCTCTGAGGAAGAAATGGCCTTGATGCTCATTGATTCTATCAAAAATGCAGAAGAAGATGTCAAAAAAAGAGCTTTATTAGAATCTATCAATGAAGCCAATAATGTTACCCTAGCCACTGATAAATTTCTAATTCAAAATCAAGCCATTTTAACAGCTGAAGAAATAGAAACCGCCACACTGCTCAATGCAGCGCTGAAATCGAGCGTCAAAGCAGGCACAAAAGACGACATAGAAGCAGCTATGAAGCGTCTCAACGACTACTCTACCCCATTAGCGCACAAGGCATTGGATGTAAATATTGGCGAAGCACTCAAAGGGGCTAAAATGTAATTATAGACTTGATTATTTTAGTAATATTAAAATAATAGCAACGAAAGCGGGAACTGCCTGAATGTAAAAAATTCTTTTGGACACAGAATATGCGCCATACAATCCTGCTATGACAACACATCCAAGAAAAAACAAAGCGATATTGGTGGACCAAATTTCATCAGATATCAATAATGACCAAATCAAACCAGCGGCAAGAAATCCATTATATAATCCTTGATTTGCAGCAAGTGATTTTGTTTTTTCAAAATGATCAGCAGGAAAATTCTTGAATGTTTTTTTGCCTACCGTGGTCCAAGCAAACATTTCAAACCACATAAAATAGGCATGTAATAAAGCTACAAACCCAATTAAAACTGATATAATAACTACCATAACCAATATTTTTAAAGCAAATATAAGTAGTTAAAATGAATTTGGCACGATTTTGGATTTAATAAGGTCGAGATTGAGTTTATGAGTGATTAATTAAGCAAATTGTTTACTCGGGACCGGTTCTGTAGGGAGAATCGGTCTTTTTTTTTGCCTAAAACTTAAATCTAACTTTCAAAACTATTTTACTTTTTCCTTCTAAAAACTATACCACTTCTTTCAAAATTCAAAAAGTCTGTAGGATTATCCACCTGATATTCTAGGACGAAATCAATATATTGAAGTAAACCTCGCTCAACCATTCTTCCCCCTGGTTTTAGCTCTTCTAGTTTTATTTCTAGGTCAAAATCAAAACATTCCACGTAATTAAACCTATGTTTTGAATAACCTGCTTGATAAATTTCTACATATGTAGCTTTTTCATTATTGAATATTAGAACATTACCATCTATGTCTGACTCAGTCTTTTCTATTATGTTGTCAAGTGAATCCTTTAACCATATACTAGCAAAAATAATCGGTTGTTCTGATAATTTACATTTAAGGTCCAATCTTTGGCATTCAATTTTCCTTCTTTTGGTTAGTTTTTGTATGTGATTGCTTATATAATTATAGGGAATTTTCTTTATATCTTTAAAATCAAAATAAATTACTGAATCTTTTATCAGATAAGTGCCCCAATTACTGAACTCACCTAAAGTAGTCTTCTCTTTATATTTGAAATTCTTACCATAAAGTGTATATTGAGAATAACCTGCATGATCAGAATTTACATAAATGGTTTTATTACAATTGGAAAAGAAAAATATTAGAACTGAAAAGAATAACAATCTATAGACTACTTGCATATTATTCCCTACTTTGAAATCCTACCTATTACCAAAGTCAGGAAGATTATTCGTCCTTGCAAAAGGAAAGGAAGCTATTTTTTCTACACTATGATATGAATCCAATCCCGAAATGCAAACAGTGTCTGCTTTCTTTAGATCTAGTCCACTATCGATTATAAATGCATCTTGTTCTATGTAAAGATGTGATACGTAACCAATGACCAATATGGTATTATTCAATTTGATATCCACTTTTTCAGCTAGTTCCATACCAATTTGTACATTAGACTCCGAGACATAAGGTGCCAAAAAATCATCTTTAAACACGGGCGTCAGGTGACATTTATCAAATTCCGATTCATGCCTTTCAAAATCCGCAGATGTAAAATGAGCTTGCTCTATGATCTCAGAGTTAATATGATTTATGGTATAAATGCCAGTCTCCAGGATATTTTCCATGGTGTGTCTCTCTGTTACCATTGGTCTCATAAAAAAGCCCAAAAGTGCAGGGTCAGAGCCTATATGAACAACTGAGCTAATTATAGCAGCATTCGTTTGCCCTTTATTATTTATAGTACCAATAAGATTAGCGGGTTTGTAACCTGTGATGCTGTTTATTAATTTTAGGCGAGGAAGTCTTTCCATCGCCAAAATATCTTTTTGGGCAAAGTGGATCATATCTTAAAATCATTCGACCCAGTCAGCAATAAATAAGTTTGTGTCTCTTGTACCACCATTATTTCTATTTGACGCAAAGATAATCTTTTTGCCATCATAAGAAAACATTGGGAAAGAATCAAAGGTCTTATCGAAGGTAATTTGCTCTAATCCAGTTCCATCTAGGTTAATGGTATATAAATTAAACTGATATCCTCTCGGTGCTGCATGATTGGAAGAGAAAATAATCTTATCACCTTTTGGCGTAAAATAAGGTGCCCAATTTGCCTTACCTAATGTGGTTAGTTGTCTCATGTCAGAACCATCAACATTACAAACATATAATTCCATATTTGTAGGCATGACTTGATTCTGAGCTAACAATTCTTTATAAACTTTGATATCTTCTTCTGTTTTTGGTCTTGAAGATCTGAAAATCAGTTTTGTACCATCTGGAGAGAAAAAGGCGCCACCATCATAACCTAGTTCTTTGGTGATTTGACGCACATTTGATCCATCCACATTCATAGTATATAATTCAAGATCTCCACTTCTTGTAGATGTAAAAACGATTTTGTCACCTTTTGGAGACACTGTTGCTTCTGCATCGTACCCTGGTTCGTCTGTCAATTTTTTGATAATATTTCCATTTAAGTCACTATGGTAGATATCAAATGATTCGTAAATCGGCCATATGTATTTGCCATCAGCTCTTCTTTCAGGTACGTGTGGACAAGCAGCATTGGCTTCGTGAGTAGATGCAAATACGATACTTTTATTTCCTGGCATAAAAAAACTACATGTCGTCCTACCCTTTCCAGTACTTAATAACGGTGGTGCAGATTGTTTTCTTTCCCACTTTTCTAGATCGAAAAAATATATTTGGTCACAGTCTGCTCCCCACATTTTATTGGTAGCTTGAAAAACTATCTTTTTATCATCAAAACTCCAGTAAGCTTCTGCATTATCGCCACCAAAAGTAAGCTGACGAACATTTTTTAAGTGTTTTTCTTTAGAAAACCTAAGTGTATCTAATTCTGGAGCTATACTTTGGTATAAAATGCCTTTCTTAGATGAACAAGATGATAAAACTAAAACAATAACGATCAAGGAACCAATTATTCTTAACATGTGCTTAATATTATTTTTAAAAAGAAGCACAAAAGTAGTCATTTCAATAGACGAAATTGTCAAATAACCGTCAATAAAAATTAAAAACATCTACAATAAGGAAAGAAGACATCCCTAAGGACACCTTCTCCCTTTGATAAAACAATGAGCAGTTCGTGGGTTTATTTTTGTTTTGCCAAAAATGCAGCCATACCAGTTGTATCCACATTTCCTTGCACTGACCACGCAAAATCAAGCTTTAACTTACCATTAAATATGGTATCGCTCAAGTCGACATATGCATCACCACTATATGGTGTTCCATTGGATGGGTTATAGACATCATAGGCCGCATATGCATGACAGCTCATACAATTAGTACGTACTCCTGCATTAGTCATGATTTTAGTTCCGTTTTTCACAACAAAACTATTGCTACCTGTAAATACATTCGGCCCAAATCCTGCTTCCAAGTATGGATTAAAACCGATGACGGTATCGCCCACACTTTGGCCACCTGTATAAGGTTGATCAGGATACACCATCGAGTAAGCTACTGCCATTGCATAGTGACTTGCCGCACCACTTAATTGGGTTAATGGACGCATATCCGCAATGGCTTTTGAACTTGGAGCGGGTGGATTATTTGCATCGGGAGCCCACCAAAAAGTCTGCCACGTCCATCTAAGTGTCTCTCTAGTAGCCACATGCATAGCCACGAGTAGAGCAATATCACCCACTTTTGCACCTAAACCGAATTCTTTATTATAATAATATACATCTTCGGCATTGAGCGTATAATGTATAAAATCTGAAAGATTGTAAGTGTTCTCAGGTGTTCGAGTAGAGCAATCCATATCTTGGGCACCATTGCCTTTACCACCATTTTTAAGATCTACATATATACATGACTTCCATGCTTTTTCTGGAAAGGCCTCTATCTTAGCCGTAGGTCCATGCCATGAAGCCATAGCATAAATACTATCGGCTGTCAACTTACTTTTTTCAATAAGCTTAAATACAGGCTTGATGGTGATGGCATCCGATGGAAAATCAGGAATTTGTGTCCTGCCCTCTTCAGCATATTTGGCAAGTGTCGTATATAGAAATATTTTATTGTCAATAGCATATCTTGCAGCAGAAGGGCTGTATGATACAGATTCAGAATCTGAAGTATCGTCTACAGGCGCACCTTTTAGCATAGCATGAACCAATTGATGTGGTTTGTTTAGATTGGCTCGTCCTGATCTTTTTATTCCTGTGTTATTGATACTATCTAAAATCTCGGTAGGTGTGAGCCATGTTTCATATGTCAAAAGTACATTTCCACCAGATGTTTGTGAAGTCGGCATGGTCAATCCTGCCCAAATACCCCAACCGTGTTTGTATATTTCGTCATTTTGACCAGCTTTGATCCAACCATTGATCGTATTGGAATCTTGGGGAAAAGTGAAACCTGGTATATTTGGATCAGGAAATGGTACAGGTGTGATTTTTTCATACACAAAGCCGAGAGCGTCCGTGGGCTTTTTGGGTTCATTACACGATGAAAATATACCGAGACAGATACACATGAAAAATAGAAACGAATGTCGATTCATGATAACAATAATTAAATGGTTAAAAAAATGTTGGTTATTCCACTTTGGAATTCGCAACAAAATTAATCATCAGATCATTCTCATAAAAGCGCAGAAATACGGTGTCATCGAGTACGTATAAATACTTATATAGGCTTAAGAAAAAAGCATATAGACGAGCAAACTTCAAAAACGCAAGTTGATTGATAATCAATCATTTTTCACCTTAACCCTAGGGACTATGCTTGATAATTAATGGAGGTAAGTTATCCCTATGGTGGATGATTGAAAATTAGCGGAGTGCTTTATTTTGCAGGAATTTCGTTGTGTAATAGATTTTCTATTGCATAACGCAGCTTTAACTAACGACTTTCAGAGCGGACGAAAATATTGAGCTAAAAATCAGTGAGGGTAAAAACTACAACTGACCAAGTTTTATTTTCTCATGTAAGGATTTTAGAACCTTTTTGTTTTCGACTAGATTCTTCTTACAACAAACTAAAGATATGATATGACATACGTTTTGATGCCAAAAAAGGGATTTGATCACTACCTGACCATCGGGTAAATAATTTTGGGTTTGAATTAATTCATTATCATCATCATAGTAGTAGAATACCCCGTCTTCCTTTACTTCTTTGGCTTGTTCGTAATTATAGGCTATTTGCAGGTTTTTTGTAATTTCCCACACTGCACATAAATCGTTATCAATCTTGTGATAAATTCGCTCGGGATTATGATCACTTTTGGGATCATTATTCATTGTAATCATTAATGAGAGATGACTCAAATCTGCAATTTTTGTGATTGCTTTAGCCTCTAATGTAGAAAATATGGATAAAACCAAACATGACAACGTAAATACAAATTGCTTTTTCATTTGTGCTTTTTAATGTAAATTATTAAGTATCAAAATCATAGGTGTTTAGAATAAATTCTGCACCTATAAGAATGAAAACTTATCAAATTGGGTTGACTCTAACGATTGGCGAAACAAAAGTAATGTGTATTTTCCTATTTCAAAACAATTTCTCCAAAATATACTTCAATTTGTCCTTAACTTTACAAATTTATGACCTAAATATATCTGTAAGTTTCGGTATGTATTTATTCAA
>DAOLFJ010000474.1:0-2694 GCA_035326365.1 Saprospiraceae bacterium
AGCTAATTATTTCAGTTATATTTGTGTTTCTTATTTTTCAATAAAAGAAAATAATAATCTATGGCGACCTTTAATCTTAAAATAAACGGCACAACCAAAACAGTCGATGTAGATCCTACTACTCCTTTGCTTTGGGTACTGAGAGATCATTTAGATATGGTCGGCACTAAATTTGGATGTGGCATAGCATCTTGTGGAGCTTGCACCATTCACCTAGATGATACAGCGATGCGTGCATGTGTGTTGCCAATTAGTGCAGTAGGTGATCAGAAAATAACGACCATAGAAGGTCTTTCTGAATCAGGTGATCATCCTGTCCAAAAAGCCTGGCTCGAACACGATGTGCCACAATGTGGATATTGTCAAGCGGGACAGATTATGACTGCTGCAGCTTTGCTCAAAGAAAATTCCAATCCAAGTGATGAAGAAATTGAATCAGCAATGAATGGAAATCTTTGCAGATGTGGTACTTATACCAGAATCAAGGCAGCCGTAAAAACAGCCGCAAAAAATATGTAGATCCATTCACTCATTTTTCCCGCTCTATCATTCTATCATTTACCCATTCATTCATTAACTTATGACACTCATAAAAATATCCCACGGCAGAAGATCATTCATCAAAACTAGCGCTCTCGCAGGTGGTGGAATGATGATCGGATTTAGTTGGCTAGCATCTTGCAAACCTACGCCCGAACAATTGCTGACCATGCCCAAAGAGTGGTTTAAAATAAATGGCTTCCTGAAAATCGGTGAGAACGGTGTCGTCACCATAATGTCACCCAATCCAGAGATCGGTCAGAATGTCAAAACTTCGATGCCAATGATCGTCGCAGAAGAGCTAGATGTGGATTGGAAATATGTCGTCGTAGAACAAGCGCCACTAGATACATCAATATTTAATCGACAGTTGGCAGGTGGTAGTCAGTCTATTCGTCATGGTTGGGAAGGGCTCAGAATGGCAGGCGCTACAGCTCGTCAGATGCTCAAAGAAGCAGCGGCTAAAGCTTGGGGTGTACCTGTGTCAGAAATAACTACAGAAGCCAGTATGATTCATCATAAAAATAGTGGTAAATCTGCCGGATATGGAGAAATGGCATCAGCTGCAGCCAATATCGAAGTTCCAAAAGAAGTCAAACTTAAAGATATAAGTGAATACAAAATCATAGGTACATCCAGAAATAATGTAGATGGTCAAAAAATAGTTACAGGCAAACCGCTTTTTGGATTGGATTACAAAAAGGAAGGTATGCTCATAGCTATGATCGTGCATCCACCTGCTTTTGGTCTTAAACTAAAATCATTTGATGATGCTGCTGCAAAGGCAATGCCTGGTATTAAAGATGTTTTTAAAATTGATGTCTATAAAGAAGGCGATGAAACACAGTGGTGTGATACCATTTCATTCAACGAATTGGTCGTAGTTGTGGGCAATACCACTTGGGAAGTAATGAATGCCAAAAAAGCCATCGCTTGCGAATGGGAACAAATAAAGAGTAAAGAAATAGAAGTGCCGTTTTTTGGCAAGACCAAAAAGATATCCACGCCTTCTGGTCTCGAAAATACAGATGACCATTTAGCACAAATGATTGCTGCTTCAAAATCTGATGCAACTACCGTTAGAAAAGATGGAGACCCAGAAGCAGCATTCAAAAAAGCAACCACCATTTTGGAGCGAAGTTATACCGCACCATTTTTGGCGCACAGTACGCTCGAACCAATGAACTTTTTCGCCCATGTCACTTCTGAAAAAGCAGAACTAGTAGGACCAATTCAGACACCTGAGTTCATGGAGAAATCCGCTTCCACAAGGCTAGGATTGCCAATAGAAAAGATAGACATCCAAATGACGCGTATGGGTGGTGGATTCGGTCGTAGATTATATGGGCATTTTTTAATAGAAGCAGCTGTCATCTCGCAGAAATTAAATGTACCTATCAAATTGATCTACACCAGAGAAGATGATATGACGACCGGAATTTATCGCCCAGCGTATCATGCCACATACCGTGCAGCACTCGACGAAAATAAAAATCTACTTGCTTTTCATGTGAAAACAGGTGGCGTACCTGAAAGCTCTTTATCTGCCAATCGTTTTCCAGCTGGAGCAGTAGACAATTATCTAGCTGAAGAATGGACGATTATGTCCAATGTAAGCGTAGGAGCTTTTAGAGCGCCAGGATCTAATTTTATAGCAGGTGCTGAGCAGTCTTTTCTCGATGAATTAGCAGAGACGATGGGTAAAGACCCGATAGATTTGAGATTGGAATTGCTAGAAAAAGCAAAAACAAGCCCTATTGGTAAAGATAATGATTACGATGCTGAAAGATATGCAGGCGTTCTCCAGCTAATTAAGGAGAAGTCAGGATGGGGCAAAGACTTGGCAGGTTTACATCGTGGTGTGGCCGCTTACTTCTGTCATAATACCTATGTGGCGCAGATAGTAGATATAGAAATGAAAGACAATCAGCCGTCCATACAAAAAGTCACAGCAGCCGTAGATTGTGGTCTAGTCATCAACCCTGTAGCAGCAACCAATCTTGCTGAAGGTGGTATCATCGATGGTATAGGTCACGGTTCGTATAGCGCCATCACACTCAAAGACGGCGCACCGCAACAAAACAACTTTAACACCTACAGACTCATCAGACACCGAGAAGCACCAAAAGAAATAGAAGTTCATTTTGTAGATAA
>DAOLFJ010000475.1:0-2692 GCA_035326365.1 Saprospiraceae bacterium
ATTTTGCGCGGTCAGGCTTACTTGAAGTTTAGATGTAATTGAAGATGTCTTTAATGCAATGTTTCTAGTGATGGTCAGGTTATCCAATTTGATAAAGTCTGCTTTTTCCACAAATAATGAATGGAAGAATCTTGACTTTAAGCCATCAACACTTTTGGATGTTTTGACAGCATTATAATTTTTAGTTAATAATTCATTTTCCCATAAATACCTATTAATATTAACCATGCTGTGGCCAAAAGCGCCCCTAAAAAGTGCATTCACTTGCCACTTACCTATCTTTAATTGATGTGTCCAACCCAGTTCAAGATCAGGCGTGCCTTTACCCAAAATAGCTAGGTCTGTTTGATTAGAATATTCTGGTTGTGTATTGATCGCTCCATCATTATTTACGTCTTTATAAATAGGTTGGCCATTGATGTTCACTCCTTCAAAGATTGGGCCTACTATATTACCAAGTTCTTTACCTTCTTGTATCAATATATATCCATAATTACTATATGATGCTCCTGAAAGAATAGATTTCTTATCAAATGATTTTAATACTGATTTATAGGATGATAAAATGAGCCCCATGTTGTATTGTATTTTTTCATTATTCAATAGTTTGACCATAAGTGATAACTCAATCCCACGTGTCTGAATGGAATTAGCATTCTCAAATTTTAAGTTATTTGAAAATGTATTTACTATAAAATCTTTGCTGGTTGAGTTATAAAAATCTAGAGAACCAGAAATATTACCTGTAGAATACTCAACACCAACATTTATGCTTCTTTTTTCTTCCCACTTTAAATTTGAATTCTCAGACCACTTTAAATTATTGTACATTGAATTTCTTGTAGAGACGATTTCTTCATAATTTTGGGACATTCCAAAGCCTTGTGGTAAACTACCTGTAACACCATATCCAGATCTGAAGATAAAGTGATTGGTTTTGGTCATGTTAAAGAGCTTCGCCATATCTAGTCTCCCACTGACCGCGGGGAAGAATCCCCATTTATTGTTTTTTCCTAATCTGCTAGAGCCGTCTCTTGTCAAGCTTCCCTTGAAAGATAGAAAGTCTTTAATTTGATAGGTTGAAGATACAAAAAAAGTAATGATCCTATCTTTCGGACCATTTCTATCAGTCTCTCTGAAAGTATCTCCTAGTGTAGTATCAATTTTTTCTTCAAATATACTGTAAGTATAATCATTATTAAAATTGGATAATACTTTATCGTTACTATTATATCTCATTTGCTGTAAAGTATAAGCTGCTTGAATGGAAAGTGTGTTTGTTTTAAATTTTTTGTGATATTCAATTGAGTTTTCTAAAAAGCTAAATTTGTCTTGTTCATCAAGGGATTCTACCAAACCTCGATTTGTAGGAAAAGTAATTCCTTTATAGTAGGCAGTGGTTGGGAAAAATGCAGTTTGATTCGTTTCTATATTTTGATATCCATACACAGATGAAAACCTGAGATTTTGGGTTATTTGGTATCTAAGAATTCCATTTAAGTTTAAGCTACTATTTTCTGAGCGTTTAAAACTTTGATTTATTATAGACACAGGATTGAAAGCTTCACTTAATCCAAGATTTTCATAATACCCACCATAAAGTGCTGAATTGAAAGGAAGGATTGCTGCTTTTCCATAAATAGGTGATGTAGGATTTGCAGATATCGCATACTTTATGGCATCTCTGATGCCGATGTCTGCTTTTCTGTTGGTATAGGAACCACTTACATCAACTTTTATTTTGTCATTTAGTAAAGATGTAGTGAGACTTGAACGCAAATTTAATTGTTTAAATCCTGATGACTTTAAAACACCCTGAACATCTCGATAATTGCCTGACAATCTTAATGAAGACTTTCCTTTATATACCTGACCAGATAGATGGTGGTTGGAAATAATACCTGTTCTTGTAATTTCTCTTAACCAGTTGTTGTTTGACCCATAGTCCATACCCCCAGATTTTTTAAATTTATCAGCACTCTGTACGGGTACCGTCCCCAATGATGTAGACAATCCTCCTTGACCTATATAAGTTAACTTCTTAAAATGTAGGGTCGCTTTTTTAGTTTGAACCACAATAACACCCATAGACCCTCTCATACCATATTTTGCACAAGAAGCACCATCTTTTAATACTTCTATACTTTTGATATCGTTGGGATCAATGTTTTGGAGTGATGCTCCGACAATGTTATCTATGACGACTAATGGCTGTATATGGGAAGCCATTGTGTTAATCCCTCGGATTTGCATAATGCTTATACTGTTGGGATCACCACCTTTATTGTAGATACTTAGACCTGCTACTTTACCTTGCAAAAGTAATGCTACATCAGAAATTGATCCTTTATTAAAGTTATCAGAATTGACCTTCACAGCATTTGAAGATGATATTTTATAAATTGTATTTTGACTATCCGTAGTGTCATAAGGCATGGCTGCGAGCAACTCCTTATTTTCGTTCAATAAAGTTTGGGCATTTAATAAAACGCAGAAATTTAGCCAACAAAGTGTGATCAATATTTTCATTTGACAATCTACCAATCATTTTAAAATCCAAATGTAATTATTTTTTAAATGAAGACATGCTTTTAATGAAAAAGAAGCAATTTGGGTTGATGAAATAAATAGTTTTCTGTGTGATACTCTTGTGATATCTGACAATCATCTTTGTGATATTATTTATTAAAAA
>DAOLFJ010000106.1:0-13566 GCA_035326365.1 Saprospiraceae bacterium
ACTTCGTTTATACTAAGATTCTATTTCTAATTTTTATAATCGTTTTTCATGATTCAGAAATTATTATTGCTTTTGGGAGTTTGTATAGCTTCTATATCTATAGCACAACCTACTGCATTTATTTCCAAAGGAATCGGTGGTGGTGGTGCGCTGTTTTCTCCGTCTATCAATCCTGCAAATCACGACGAGTATTATGTATCTTGTGATATGGGCGAACTTTTTCACACTACAAATTTTGGTGAAGCATATGATCAGGTACACTTTTCAGAAATGATCGGTGGACATTATTCTCGTGTCAATTTTACAAATACTACAGGTCTTTTATTCACTATCAGGTATATCAATGAGATACCTACGCCTGTCAAAAGCATCGATAATGGACAAACCTGGAATACACTGTCTGGTAATCCTGACCCTTTTGAATACACTTATTCTTTGTACGTAGATTTTAATAATCCGAATAGAATACTGATCTCTCATTACGGAAGTATTTATTTTTCTACAAATGGTGGTAATTCTTTTGTCAATATTCACAATGCGGTAAATAGTGGTTCGGGTGTCGTAGTAGGTGGTGTTTTGTATGATGGGAATAATATTTTTATTGGTACAAACGATGGTGTTTTAGTATCAACGAATGGTGGTACATCTTGGTCCATACCTACGATCTCGGGAATACCTGCCACTGAACGGATTTGGTCATTTGCCGCGGCTAAGTCTGGCGGTATTACTAGGTTTTATTGTATCACGGCACTTGAGAGTGACATTTATGTAGGGCTAGTTGGATCAGATTATTGGGGATTTGCCAAGAGCGTTTATGCGGTAGATTATGGGTTAGGCAATTGGGTATCAAAGGCTAGTGGACTCAATTTTAACACGGATTTTCCGATGTTTATAGACATGGCTAATAATGATATTCAGACAGTATATCTAGCAGGTAGCAATGATAGCAGTTATCCTGACATCATCAAATCTGTAAATGGTGGTAACAGTTGGACACACGTTTTTAACACTACCAATAATATTAATATACAGACTGGATGGAGTGGTTTTGGTGGTGATCGTGGTTGGGGATATGGAGAGTGTCCATTTGGCTTTGATGTAGCTGATAATAACGCCAATGTATTGATATTTAGCGATTTTGGTTTCGTACACACTTCACAAAATGGTGGTAGCGTTTGGTCACAAGCGTATATCTCTCCTGCAGACGAAAATCTTGCAGGCACTAATACGCCTACCTACAAACATTATGGCGGTATTGGCATCGAAAATACTACTTCCTGGCAGGTACATTGGATGGATGAAGATAATATGTGGTCTTGTTTTTCTGATATTCGTGGCATCAAAAGTGAAGATCAAGGTGATAAGTGGTCATTTGATTACACAGGTCATACAGCCAATTCTTCCTACCGAGTCGCCCAATTATCTAATGGTACATTAATTATGGGTACTTCTAATATTCATGATATCTACCAAAGTACTTATCTGCAAGACAGCAGACTAGATGTCAACGATCCAAATGGCAAACTCATTTATTCTACCAATGGTGGGCAGTCGTGGCAAAATTTACGTGTCTTTAACCATCCTGTCTATTGGATAACAGTTGATCCTAATAATGAAAATATAGCTTATGCTAGTGTCATTCATTATGCCAATGGTAGTGGTATAGGTGGGATTTATAAAACAGAAAACCTAAATTTATTAGCTAGTTCTACTTGGACCTTGCTTTCTAATCCACCACGTACACAAAAACATCCTGCATGTATTCAGGTACTCAATGATGGAAATATGGTGTGTACCTATTCGGCTAGAAGGACTTCAGCAGGTGCATTTACGGCAAGTTCTGGTGTATTTCTTTATAATACTAGCAATGGTTCGTGGACAGATGTATCTCATCCTGGTATGCACTATTGGACAAAAGATATTGTTTTAGACCCTAATGATGTCGCTCAAAATACATGGTATGTTAGCGTTTTCAGTGGATGGGGAGGCGCTCCCAATGGTCTTGGTGGATTGTATAAAACTACAAATCGTGGTCAATCGTGGACAAAACTGACAGGTAGTACCTTGGATAGGGTGCATTCTTGTACTTTTAGTCCACAGAATCCCGACCAAATTTATGTCACAACGGAAGTACAAGGCTTATGGAAATGCGATAATATTAATGATGTCAGTCCTGTATTTTCAAACGTTGAAACCTATCCTTTTCAACAACCTGTCAGAGTATTTTTTAATCCTTACAATCCTGCTGAAATGTGGGTTAGTAGTTTCGGTAATGGTTTGCGTAAAGGCAACCTATCTTCAGGAGACTGTAATATCGTGACCAATACCAATAATGACGGACTCGGTTCGCTGCGATTTGCTATAGATTGTGTGGCAGATGGTGACACCATATTTTTTAGCAATGCTATAGCTAATTCAACGATTGTAATCAATGGATTGCCTATAACCATCAAAAAGTCTATCACCATTCTAAATGAAAATACAAATAAAGTAAGTATCAGGCATAGTGATGATCATCTTTTTATAATTCAAGCCAATCATTCTGTGTGGATGGAAAATATACATCTTCAGACTTCTACCATAGATAAGAATTGTATTGAAAACAGTGGTCAGCTAACGCTCAAAAGTGTCAACACATCTGTAACCAATGGCACCACATCCAAAGTTGTAAATATGGATACGGGTACTTTTGTCATTATCGGTGCGAATGAAATAAAATAGGGGTTTATCCCCAAATTACACTTAATTTAAAATTCATTTTGTTTTACCCTGACCCTAAAGGTGACAAAATGAATTTTAAATTAGTTTCTGTATCAAAGTAGGATAATCCCTTAGATAGTGTTTTAGTTGGAACTACCTACGCCCATAGACAAACTATAAAGCGGCTCCACTCTACCTTCTGACGACATGATGCAGACGTCAATATTACCTGACAATGTCTTTTTGGAAAAGTCAAAATAATATCTTTCTCCATCAAAACTAAAAGGTACATCCGTATTTTTTCTGTTTTTAGCTATCAATAATTTTGAACCTTCGGGTAAATTTATTTTCAGACCTATGCTATCTTTTTTAGTGACTTTACCGCTGAATGGTGTGATGTCGGAAACACCATATTTTATAAATCCAGCATAGAGATAGGGTAGGTTGGCAAAAGTTGTTTTACTATACACACTATCTAGCAACTGCCACTCTTCTTCATCCGGAAAGTGAGACATGATCATGGTTTTGGGATCGAGATTAAAGAAACCTTTGCCGAAATCTTCTTTTTCGCCCATTCCTGTGGACCATGTGACATCCATAAGCGCCCATTTTCCATTCATCTTCACAGCATTCCATGCATGAGTGGCAGGGATATTTGCTTGTCCGATCAGTGTCGGTCTAGTTTTTCCTGCGCCTGTTATAAATTCACATTCGATACCTGCGTGAAGACACATCGCCTGGAAAAGCCAAGAGAAATCTTGACAAACGCCTTTTTTATCATCTAATGTGTCATCGATATATTCTTGAATTTGTGCTAATCGCTGTGCTTTAAGTTCTTCTTTAGTCCCTTTAAATCGTGTTTTTTTGAAACCAGATTTTTGCATTTTCGCCAATTTTTTGTGGTCGTATTCAATATTTGAAGCTATCCAAACAAATATAGCTCTCACTTTAGACTCATCATCTTGATAGGGTGAAGTGAGTTTTTCAGTAAGCTTTGCGATATCTCTTGAATACTTGATAGATTTAGCATGTGCATCTATGCCGCTGTAATCTTGACCAAAAGCTAAAAAGCTAATAAACGTAAAAAGAAGCGAAAAGAAATTTTTCTTCATAAATCATCGATGGTTTTGATAGTGTTTGTTAAAGTTGGTGAACGTTAAAGTTATTGTTGTTTCATCTATTCTAAACAAAGTTCTCACTATATAAGACATAAAAACTTTGCCATAATGAACAACATGTAATCCTAAACTGATTTTCTTTGAATTTGGTTTTGCCCAAGTAGATGTTATTTTCATGATTTTGTTAGGTATTGGATTTTACCTACATTTAGCGTAAGCCTTGATAAAGAACTTTTTGTCTTTTCTACGAAATTATATTTTGAAAGCTTTTCAATATTACCCCGATTCCCATAGAATTAATTTTGGCTTAACATTCCCTTAATATTGGCAATTTACCTTTGCGGCATCTAATTTATACAAAATATTAAAATCTTAAAAATGAGTATTAGTTTAAAGTCAATTTTATTTTTAACGGGTATCTTCCTATGCTCACTCGGTGCAGCAGCCCAATCAGGCACAGTGAAAGGAAATATAGCCGATGGTAAGTCTGGAGATGCCATGATCGGAGCTACAATTATGCTAGATGGTACAGCTACTGGTACGACTACTGATTTTGATGGTAACTTTGAGTTGACGCAAGTCGCTGCAGGTATTTATAAAGTAATCATTTCTAGTATTGGGTACTCCAATATTATTATCGAAAATGTAAGGGTAGAAGCTGGTAAAGAGACCATCATCAATACCAAAATGAATGAAGAATCTCTCGTTCTAGATGCAGTGGAAGTAAAAGCTCAAAGGAAAACAGATACAGAAGTTTCTGTAGTGAGCGAGATAAGACAACTTGCCAATATTGCTGTAGGTGTATCTTCTCAGCAAATCACAAAAACGCAAGATAGAGATGCTTCTCAAGTAGTCAGAAGAGTACCTGGTGTATCTATTTTTGATGATAGATTTATCGTCGTAAGAGGTCTAAACGAAAGATATAATACCGTATTATTAAATGATGTCATCACACCTTCTACAGAGGTAGATGTCAAATCATTTTCATTTGACTTAATACCTAGTTCTGCAATAGACAGAATGATGGTTTTCAAATCTCCTTCAGCTGATCTTCCAGGTGATATCGCAGGTGGAGCTATCAAAATTTACACAAAAACAGTTCCTGATGGAGACAATGTATCTATTGGATTTACGATGGGATATAGAGGTAATGCTACAGGTGCAAATGTTACTGATTATCAAGGAAGTTCTTTAGATGGATTAGGTTTTGGTAGTGCATACAGAAGTTTACCAAGTGGTTTTCCTTCTACAAAAAGTGTTATCAATAATGCAGCTACGGAGGCTATGATCGAAAATTTCAGAAACCTTAACCCTTACTACAGTGCAAAAAGCAAAACGATCAACCCTGATTTTAGAGGAAATATAAACCTAAGCAAAAGGTTTTTTATAGGTAAGAAGGAATTGACAACCATTTCATATATAAGCTATTCGAATACGAATACATACCAGAATATGGTTCAAAACAGATTTTTATTTGATGAATCAATTCAAAGTACATTCAGAGATAATAACTACACCAATAATGTAAGATTAGGAGCTATGTCCAACTGGTCATTGATCCTTAATCCTAAGAATAAAATTGAATTCAGAAATGTTTTCAACCAATTAGCTACCAAAGAAACCGTAATCAGATCAGGTGAATTATTTGAAAATAACCTAGAAGTTGCCAATCAATCATTCAGATACGAACAAAAAAGTATTTTGTCGAGTCAGTTGAGTGGTACCCATGAGTTAAATGAAAAGACAAGATTTAAGTGGATAGGTGGATTTGGATATACACAGAGATCAGAGCCTGACTTCAGAAGATTTACATCATCAAGAGCACTTGGTTCAGAAGGTGCATACAAAATAGATTTACAACAGTTTGAGTCACCTACACTTCAGCAAGCAGCACGTTTCTGGTCAAATATGGATGAATTTGTACTGACAGCAACAGCGACTGTAGATAAAGTCATAGGCACAAAACATAGCGATAACGATAAAAACAAAGTATTTAAAGCTGGTTTTTATTCAGAATACAAAGACAGATACTTCAAAGCTAGATGGTTTGGTATTGTCAATCCTAACAGAGTGGATGCAAGCATCACAAGTCAGACACCTATGGAGTTTTTTAACAATGACAACCTTAGATCTTCTAGAGTATTTTATTCAGAAGGTACCAACTTTGATGATAAATATACCGCTCAAAATATCTTAAATGCAGGATACGTATCTATGTATGTTCCATTTACCGATAAGCTGAACGCAACTTTTGGACTTAGAGGAGAGTACAACCAACAATTGTTACAAAGCCGTGAGCGTGGTGGTGGACAGAAAGTAGATGTGGATAATGCAATATTTAGCCCAATGCCTTCATTGAATGCTACTTATAAAATGAATGAAAAGAATTACTTGAGATTCGGATATGGTACGACTGTAAACAGACCTGAATTCAGAGAATTGGCACCATTTACTTATTATGACTTCATTTTTGACGTGTCTAGACGTGGTAATAAAGATATCAAAGTGGCAACTATCCACAACTTCGATCTAAGATATGATTTCTATCCTTCTAAAGGAGAATTAATCACTTTCGGTGCATTTTATAAGAAGTTTTACAATCCGATCGAAGCAGCAGTATTCTATAATGGTAGTACAGTGGCATTCACAGTGGCTAACTCAGAATCTGCAACTTCTTCAGGTGTAGAATTAGAAGTAAGAAAAAGCGTAACTGAAAACTTGATGGTGTTATTTAATGCATCTGTGATCAGTAGTAATGTTGTAGTGAGTGGATTAAATGATTTTAACAGATTCTTACAAGGACAATCGCCATATCTTATAAATGCAGGACTTTTCTACACTTTGCCAGAAACAGGAATCCAAGCCAATGTTTTGTATAATATCGTAGGTAAAAGAATTTATGTCATAGGTGATAATGTGTTAAGCTCAAATGTATTTGAAATGCCAAGAAATGTTTTGGATGCAAACATAAGTAAAACTTTCGGTAAAGTAGAAGTAAAAGCAGGTGCACAAGATATTCTAAATCAACCTTTTAAATTGGTTCAAGATACAAATAGAGATAATAAAATAACAGATTCTGACGGTACATTTCAGGAATTCAAACGTGGGTCTAATTTCTACGTAAGTGTGAATTACAAATTCTAATTCCAAAGTCCAAGCTGTTAGAAATCATAAAATCGTAATATAAAATATTGATTAATAAACCATTAAAACATTTTTAAAATGAAATTTAGTTTGAAATTATTTACTTTTTTAATTTTGGCAGCGGGACTTACTTTGGCTTCTTGTGGTAGAGAAGATGATGAAGAAGATGTAGTAGTTCCAGGTGAAAACCTAACTGTTAAAGGATCTATTACAACCAACACGACATGGGCAGCGAAAAACAAATATTTGTTAGAAGGTTTTGTATATGTAGAATCAGGTGCAACATTAACCATCGAACCAGGTACGATCATCAAAGGTGACAAAGCTACAAAAGCAACTTTGATCATTAAGCCAGGTGCAAAAATTATTGCTGAAGGTACAAAAACAAAACCAATCGTATTTACTTCTAACCAAGCAAAAGGTTCTAGAAACTATGGTGACTGGGGCGGATTGATTATCCTTGGTAAAGCCACTGTAAATAAATCACCTGCTACTATAGAAGGAGAAAATATCTCTACTTTTGGTGGTACTGATGACAATGACAACTCTGGTATTTTGAAATATGTAAGATTAGAGTTCGGTGGAATAGCATTCGAAACTGATAAAGAAATCAACGGATTGACACTTGGTGGTGTAGGTAAAGGTACAACTATAGAGTACATCCAAGTATCAAACAATGGTGATGATGGATTCGAATGGTTCGGTGGTAATGTTAATGCTAAATACCTTATTTCATACAAAAACCTAGATGACGATTTTGATACAGACTGGGGATATTCAGGAAATGTACAGTATGGATTATCTTTTAGAGATCCTAAAGTAGCAGACCAATGTACTTGTTCAGATTCTAACGGATTTGAGTCAGACAATGATGCTGCTGGTTCAGATGCTACACCACAGACAAGCTGTAAATTTGCAAATATCTCTATCATTATAGCTGATGGTACACCTGATGCAAAATTCAGATCTGCATTCAGATTGAGAAGAAATTCTGCGCTTTCTGTTTACAACTCAGTAGCAGTAGGTGCCTTCCCTAAAGGAGGTTTTGAATTAGGAGACGCTGCAACACAAGCTAACTTCGTTAATGACAAATCAGACTTCAGAGGATTGATTTTAGCTGGTATGGGCAAAGGTATCGTTGCAGGTGACGAAGCTAAATTGAATGATGCAGCTAGAAAAAATATGTTTGGTGTAGACCCTTCAACTTTAGGATTAAATGCAAATTACAAATTAGGTACTGGCAAACCAGGATTACTTCCTGTAGCTGGCTCACTTTTATTGACTTCAGGAGCTACACTTCCTGCAGGTTTCGAAGCTAACACAACGGTAGGTGCATTCGGTACCAATGACTGGACGGATAGCTGGACAAACTGGGATCCGCAAAACACTGATTATTAATCAAATAACAGATGTTTTAGGACATTTTTAAGTTTTTATTTTGTATAATTAGATAGTTGGAGCCGATGGAAACATCGGCTCTTTTTTTGTTTTAAAACCCACCAAAACAAATCAACGATGAATAGTGACACTTCCATCTTTCGACCATTAAGCTGAGAGCAGCAAAGACTGATGAGCGAAAGACGTGTTGTGCTTTTAATGCCACTGACTTCCAGTATGCCAAAAATTATGAAGGAATGCATCTATGCAAAGCGCAAGGTGGAGCTAAAAAAGTGAAAGGAAGAGAACATTTATGAAACGTTCTTCTTCCTTCCATCAACTACTAACTAATTTGCAGATCAGTTTGTTATTTGTTGTGCCTCCACTGTTGTTTGCTTGAACCAATGGTGGTGGGACTTTTGTTAAATAATCACTTCAATTATATATAATTGGAATCCGCGAAATACTAGTTTTGCTTTAATGCTAAAAATACAGACAAATACTGCAAATCAGAATTAAAAAACAAATATATAACTATAATTGGAATTTATTACATTAAACATGTAAAAAAAATATAATATCATAAAATAACATCATATCAAAGACTTTTTTTGACTAGACATTCGCATTCCTGGTATTAAAATTTCTTAACCCACGATGGAAAGCCCATACACAAAGTAATATCATTCAAATCTTAAAGGATTTTTTTATTTAGCAAAACAGAAGATACTTATTTAATGGCTTAAATCAATCGTTTTTAGTGGTAAAAAGCTTAGGACATAAATTTTAAAGGCGAAGAAAATAGATTTTTCATCCTTTTTTTATAAGTTTGTTCCGAGATTAAATCTTTAAAAATTTGGACGTCAAAACAACGGAACAAAAACAGCAGACAGCGATCGAAATTTCTAGAATTTAAACAACAGATTTCTTCAATATTAAAAAACACATATAACTAAAACAGATGAAATACTTTTTCCTAATCTTAACTTTACTCTTTGGACCTATATTTCCATCTTTTTCTCAGGAAACTGGAAACTGTAACGTTTGTTGCTCATTTGATTTGGACGGCTATGCTGATTGTGTAGATTTCGAAGAGTATACAGAAGGGCCACTTGTGCCACAAGCTTCACCGAAGTTCACACTATTTCTTTCGTTTTCTGAAGATGCTAACGTGACCAAATTTCCTTCAGGAACAGATAATAAGTGTTTATTTTTCGAAGATAAAAGTGATATCAGCTATAATATAGATAGGGTACTTACTGAAGATGTTGCAGCACGCCTAGAGTGGAAGATGAATCTTTCTAGCGGTGAAGGATCTTATTGGGCATTGACTACTGATGATCCGCTAGCACCACCTCTCGATATTAGAATGAATAGTCTTCAAGGCGAAGTATTTGGCGTACAAAATGGTGTCTACTTAAGATTGGCGGAATTTGATTATACGGCAGATGTATGGACTACTTTTGTGATCATATTTAATCCTAAAATGGATTTTATTGAGTTATGGGTAAATGGCAAATTTATTAATAGAGCCACTAACCAAATATCAAATGAAGTGAAATATCTAAATTTTTATGGGGACGGTCCCCCAACTACCAATGGATTTTACATAGATGACATTTGTTACAGAGAGACTAATGCTGATATAGCTTGTACGCTGGAGTATAATCCTGTATGTGTAAATGATAAAACGTATGTCAATGGATGTTTTGCATATTTAGATGGCTACTCCGAATGTGAATATTATGGAGGTGAGTGCAGTTCGTCTACATCAGAAACAAACCAAGTAGCTCCTGTATTTTATCCTAATCCAAGCTGCACAGGTCGTTTTTATACCCAAGACCAAAACATAACTTACACCAACTTAATAGACATTAATGGTCAAAGCCACCAAATTGTAATCGATCAAAATGGTTTAGACCTAAGCCATTTGCCAAACGGTGTGTACATCCTATCAGGTATAAAAGACCAATCAGTATTTAAGGTAAAATTGGCTTTGGTGGAGTAGGGGAGATGGGTAGTTTGGGAGGAATCTAGACTATTTTGTATATTTGTTTTATAAATTGTAACAATCTTATTGTATAAAAAATGATAAGCGCAAAACAAGAAATTCGTATAAGTAAGTTTTTGAGTTTAGTTTTAAGGCATAAACCAGAAATAATAGGAATTAATTTAGACCAAAACGGATGGACAGATGTCAATATATTGATTAAACAATCAAATGATTATGGTGTAAATTTTGATTTTGAAGTACTTAAGCATATTGTTGCATCAAATTCAAAAAAGCGCTTCGCATTTACTGATGGTTTTGACAAAATCAGAGCTAGTCAGGGACATTCCATAGATATTGAACTTGGTTATTCGAATCAAGAACCACCAGAAGTATTGTATCATGGGACAAGTGAAAGATCTGTTGAATCAATCTTATTATCGGGGCTTGAGAAAAGAAATAGGCAGCATGTCCATTTAAGTATTGATATAGAGACGGCAATAAAAGTTGGTCAAAGACATGGGAAACCCCAAATATTTGAGGTACGATCTCAACAAATGTTTAAGGATAAATTTGAATTTTTTATATCTGATAATGGTGTTTGGCTCACAGATAATGTTCCAGCTAAATATTTGAAATTAAATCTCTAGAAAATGACCACCTTTTAAATAATTATTGGACAATTAATGGATAATCAAGTTTTCAAAAACATTAGTAAAATCATTGAAAGGGATGCTAAAACGGCAACATACAAATTTGCTTTGTTAAGAGGTGTAATTGATATTATTCAAGATAATTCTCCATACATAAAAATTAAAGATGATATTGTTGAGATTCCATTAGGGCTGCTGATTGAAAAATGGCTAATCTATTACTATCCAATATTAGAATCCGAAGTTGATATCCCTCAAATCAATGGTAAAAATTTAGCTTTTCAGTCGGAGTTTAAAATTATCATTTCTAGCTATAGTTCTAAAGGTGGACTTTCATTTTTTTATGATGATCTAAGAATTAAAGATATAAGTAATGAAGTGAATTCCGAATTTTATAAATTAGTTCTTGCTATTAAAAAGACTATCACCACGATGCCCATGAAATACATTGGAGGTAGTGTTTTTCAAAAACACTATTCTATATTTAATTATACTTCGGGAACATTAAAAAATGATAAAAAACAAAATAGTTTATGGCTAGTAAATGGGTGTGGAACCTTTACAGTTCCAAGAGATTATTATGAAGCATTTAAGATATTAGGCAGTTTCATTTCAGGGACTGATAATATACTTTTTAAATGGGCAGAATTTTCTGTAAATGCGAGTGGAAAGGTATTAACTACTGGCAGAATTGTTACTGAGATTTTAAAATTCCCAGTTACTGAAAGAGATGTTGAAGCGTCAAAAAAATTGTATACTGAATTTCTTGCAAAACAAGGGTCAGTGTCTTGTGTTTGGTCAGGTAGTAATATATCTAAATATGACATTGACCATATGTTGCCATTTTCAATATATAAAAACAATGATTTATGGAATTTACTTCCTTCAAGTCCATCAACTAATAGCGCAAAATTAGACAAAATTCCTTCGTTAAATTTGATAACCAAACAGAAGGAATTAATTATTCACTATTGGGAAGTAATAAATCAATATCAGACTGAAAGGTTTATGAATGAACTTCAAATATCTTTGTTAGGTAATAATACAAAGAACAATTGGCAACAAAGTGCTTTCAGTCAACTTCTTCAAACATCAAAGTACTTAATTGAAACTAGAGGATATCCAGAATGGCAATACTAAACGAATTCACCCACCTCACCGCAAAAGAAAGGAGCACTATTTCCTTCCCTGCCAGAATTCTTCTCGAAAGAAATCTGCTTCTAGGTGATGTATTGGATTATGGGTGCGGATTAGGGAGCGACGTAACTTTGCTAAAAGAAAAGGGAGTAAAAATCGGAGGATTCGATCCCCATTATTTTCCTGAACAGCCGACAGGAAAATACGATACCATTATTTGCTTTTATGTATTGAATGTCTTGATGCAAGAAGAGCAATCTGATGTGATCATGGAGATTTCTGCTTTGTTAAAACCAAATGGAAAAGCATATTTTGCAGTACGAAGAGATATCACTTACGAAGGATTTAGAATGCACAAAATTCATCAAAAACCAACTTACCAGTGTAATGTGAAATTGCCTTTTGTTTCTATATTTTTGAATGATTATTGTGAGATTTATGCTTATCAACCTTACACAACTATTCATACTGGAAATATAAAAATCAGTCCATTTTTTAATGATGATCAACCAAGGGACTTGATCTATGAAAGTGGCACTTCGTTTTCATTTTTTGATAAATATCCTGTTAGTAAAGGTCATGCACTTGTTGTGCCCAAAAGATTGGTTTCCAATTATTTTGATCTGAATATCAAGGAACAAATGTCATGTTGGATAATGGTAAATAAAGTGAAATCATTTTTGCAAAATCGTTTCAATCCAGATGGTTTTAATATCGGAATCAATATCCAAGAAGCAGCTGGGCAGTCCGTACCACATTGTCATATTCATGTGATACCTAGATATACCGGTGATGTTGATACGCCACGAGGAGGAGTACGTGGAGTGATACCTGGGAAACAGAATTATTGAATATTGATCGCAGAAATAGGGTACATGCAAATCGCAGGTAAAAAATTGGATGTATTCATTTCTTATGGAATGCTACATTTTAATAGTAGAAGTACCGACACTTCAAATAATTATTTCAAAGGAATTGAAGATTTGAAAGAGACAATCATTTATGAAGAATTTCTTACTATTATATTAAAGGAAGAAATCGATAATGTTTGTTTCAAAGATGAGCATTACCCTGGAGATGCAGGCGCCATCCACCACGAAAAATATACCCAAGTTAATTAGCGACAGGAAGAATGATGTTTTTTATTTCTGACTTTTATATCAAGTAAAGGATAATTGCTTTATTTTTGTTCAGTGTAAAGTTATTGTAGGATTATTTAATTAACCTGTGTAGCTATTTTAGGACGAGACAGCTATTTTAGGACGTGACACTCCCGACGTTGTCCCGACCTTCCGCCGACCTTCCCCCGACCTTCCCCCGATGGAACACCGTAGGAACTCCATAGATACTCCGTATATGCTCCGTATACGTTCCGTATATACTCCCACCAGATTCCCACTGAGTTCCCACTGAGTTCCCACCAAGTTCCCACGAGTTCCCACTGAAT
>DAOLFJ010000476.1:0-2682 GCA_035326365.1 Saprospiraceae bacterium
CAGAACCCTAACCTATTGATTAGCAACTAAGAAAATTTTTTAAACATACTCTTAAAACAATAATAAAATTACCTTTGTTACGATATATACAATCCAATACAAATGCAAGAATTTATTTATATACTTTTAATAATATTCGGAATCTTTGGCGTTTCTTTTTTATTGATAAATTTGAGACAGTTATTTACAGGGCAAGAATTCAGAGGATCATGCGCTAGTAACAATCCAATGTTAAAAAATCAGTTGGGTGAATGTTCGGTATGTGGTAAGAAGCCAGAAGAAGATTGCAAAATGCCAGAAGCACACGCCTAGTATTGGTGGGTAATTATCTTTTTGCTATTTTTGTCTGGTAAAAAACATAGAATGCGGATACAACAAAAATTATCAACGTCAATAACAAAATGAGCATTCTCTCCTAATTTGATGCAGGGCAAAGGTCCGATTTTCCAAATTTATTTTCAAATAATTTTATACTTAAAATATATTATCTCAACAATTCCAATTTATGCTTTCTATTTCCAATCAAAACATTAGACATTTATTATATATATTACTAATTACAGGACAGTTTATTATTTTTTTCAATCAAAACATTTCTGCACAAGCTCCCAAAAAGATGACTTCTGGAGAAATTTATCAAGATCTTGAAAAACTTGGGTTTCTGGGTTCCGTATTATATGTAGCAGCGCACCCTGATGACGAAAACACAAGATTGATATCATATCTTGCCAATGAAAAAAAAGCTTTAACTACTTACCTATCTTTAACCCGTGGAGATGGTGGTCAAAATCTAATAGGAACCGAAATAAGTGAATTACTAGGCGTCATGCGAACCCAAGAACTTCTCATGGCAAGGTCGGTTGACAATGGAAATCAAATGTTTAGTAGGGCAAATGATTTTGGGTATTCAAAGAATGCAGAAGAAACCATCAAAATATGGGACACTGAACAGGTAAAAGCAGATGTTGTATGGGCGATACGTAAAATGAGACCCGATGTCATCATCAATCGGTTTGACCATCGTACATCGGGCGCCACACATGGACATCATACAGCTTCGGCACAATTGGCATTCGAATTATTTGAAAAAGGAATAGATAAAACAGCTTACCCGAACCAACTAAAATATGTAGATGTTTGGCAACCAAAAAGACTGTTTTTTAATACATCATGGTGGTTTTATGGAAGTGAAGATAAATTTAAAAAAGCAGACAAATCTACATTAATGAGTATGGATGTGGGTGTTTACTTTCCATTACTCGGCAAGTCAAATACTGAAATAGCCGCAGAATCAAGGAGTAAACACAAGTGTCAAGGCTTCGGTTCTACTGGTACTCGAGGTATGCAATTAGAATATTTGGAACTATTAAAAGGAGATTTGCCACCTAACAAATCAGACATTTTTGAAGGTATCAATACGACTTGGTCTAGAGTTGCCGGTGGTGAAGGTATTCAGGTAATGGTAGAAGATGTTGTCAAAAACTTCGACTTTAAAGATCCTTCTAAATCAGTACCTTACTTGGTAAAAATATATAGCGCTATCCAAAATACCCAAGATCCTTTCTGGAAAGAAATCAAATCCAAAGAAGTTAAAAACCTAATTGCCGCTTGCAGTGGTCTATATTTAGAAGCAAAAACCAATGCCCACAAAGCCACTAGTGGAGAAGTATTAAATATTGATATAGAAGCTATTAATAGATTGAATGCTGATATCAAATTGGTAGCAATACAAGGCAAAGGAATTTCGATTGATACGACAACAGAACTCGCATTGATAAACAACGAAATATTTAAGTGGACTAAAGCTGCTACAATCCCAGAAAACACACCACTGACAGCACCTTATTGGTTGACTAAAAAAGGTAGTCTTGGATTGTATAATGTAGAAGATCAAGCCATTATAGGAAATCCAGAAACACAACGTACACTCAAAGTAGTTTTCAAACTTAATATCAATGGCGTAAATATAGACTACGAAAAAGAAATAGTCAACAAATTTAATAGTCCTGAAAATGGAGAGACTTTCCGTCCTCTTGAGATCGTGCCAAGACTTACCGTAAAGGTAAAAGAACCTGTTTACATTTTCAATAGTAAGGAACCAAGAGAAATAGTGCTAACCGTACATGCATGGGCAAAAGATCAAAATGGAGAGTTATCTATTCCACTTCCAAAAGGATGGAAATCTAACCCAGAAAAGATAACATTTACAATCGGCCAAAAAGGCGAGAGCAAAGACTTTACCTTCTCAATAACACCACCTTCAAAAGGACAAGAAATTTATATTCATCCAGAAATAAAGTCAAATAATGTGGTGTTTACCAATCAGATCATTGATATAGATTACGACCATATACCTTTCCAAACAGTGGTGCAACAAGCGGAGTCAAAACTGTCTAGAATTGATATAGAAACGCGTGGCAAAAGAATCGCTTATGTTATGGGTGCAGGAGATGAGATCCCAGCAAGTTTAAGACAAATCGGATATCAAGTAGATATGATTGACGCTAATAATCTTTCATCAAATACGCTCAAAACCTATGATGCATTGATATTAGGTGTAAGAGCTTACAATACTTTGGATGCATTAAAATTCAAACAATCTGAGATCATAAATTATGTAGCCGAAGGTGGGACAGTTATCGGTCAATACAATACTGCCAATGGTCTTGTGACAAAAGATCT
>DAOLFJ010000107.1:0-13335 GCA_035326365.1 Saprospiraceae bacterium
GAAGCAGCTTGGGAAGTAAGTCTAAGTAGATTTTATGGCGGTATTCATTATTATAATGGTATAGAAGAAGGCAATAAGCAAGGTAAGTTTATCGGAGATTTAGTTATCTCTAAAGTAAAATAATAAGATTAATCAACGTTCAAGCATCTGTATATCATGAAATATTTAATTGTAATTGTGGGAATATTGTTTTTTTTGAATTCATGTAAAGATTCAGAAGAGAAAACAGTGCGACGAGTTGCGGATGGTGATTATTCTGATGCGGTAGACAATTCTAATGAAACCGAACTATTTACCCTATTAAAGCCCGAAGAAACCAACATTGACTTCATTAATATTCTTCAAGAAAACCAAAATTTCCATTTTAAAAACTATGCATACATTTATAACGGTGGCGGTGTAGCTGTAGGAGATATTAATAATGATGGATTGCAGGATGTATTTTTTGGAGGTAACCTTGTCACTGGAAAATTGTATCTTAATTTAGGAAATTTTAAATTCCAAGATATCACTAAACAATCTGGTCTTGAGAATAATATAGGATTTAGGACTGGTGTAAATATGGTTGATATTAATGGAGATGGTTTTCTAGACATTTATATATGCGGTGCAGGTTTATATGAAGATTCTTATAGGAAAAATTTATTGTATATCAATAACGGAAATAGCACTTTTACGGAAAAAGCAGCAGAATACGGGCTAGATGCCATGAGTTATTCTACACAGTCGTACTTTTTTGATTATGATAATGATGGTGATTTAGATCTTTATTTGCTTAATCATCCACTTAGTCCGAACGAAAGTAATAACTTACTAGTAGAAGCGGACAAAGATGGAAAATTGCAGGTTGTTTTGCCAAAAAACATCGAATTTACAACTGATAGATTCTACAGAAATGATAAAGGGAAGTTCAAAGATGTCACAGAAGAAAGTGGGCTGCTTAATGACGCTTTTGGTTTAAGTGCAGTGGTTGCTGATTTTAATAATGATAATATTACAGACATCTATGTATGTAATGATTATGTAAAACCAGATAACTTGTATATCAATAACGGAGACGGGACATTTACTGATAAATTTAATGACTACTTCCAGCATACTTCTTTTTCATCGATGGGTTCAGATTATGCAGATATTAACAATGATGGATGCATGGATTTAATGACACTAGACATGTTTCCTGAAGATAATTATCGTCAAAAAATGCATGGAACTGATTATAATTATGATAAATATCTACTTACAAAAAAGTTTAATCTTGCCACTCAATTTATTAAGAATACCTTACAAATCAATAATTGCAATGGCACATACAGCGATATAGCATTAATGGCAGATGTAGCGCACACGGATTGGAGTTGGTCTACATTATTTGGAGATTATGACAATGATGGTTGGAAGGATATTTTTGTGACGAATGGTTATAGAAGAAGTGTCACAGACAATGATTTTGTTAAATATACCCAAGATTCATTGTATAAAATATATAAAAATCAATTTACAATAGACAAATTTACAGCTGCGGTACCTGTACACAAAACCAAATCTTATCTATATAAAAATAATGGGAATTTGTCTTTTTCTAACATGTCAGACGTGTGGAATGCGGGTCCACCAGAATTTTCTAATGGAGCAGTTTATGTAGACCTAAATAATGATGGGTACCTAGATATCATTTCAAATAATATGGACGCTCAACCTTTTATCTATAAAAATACTGGCGCCATCTCAAGAGCCAATAATCATATAAGATTTAAACTATTTTATGAAAAACCTAATACTGAATATGGTACAAAGATCGAAGTGACAGATGAAAACGGATTAGTACAGACGCAGTATTTCTATCAGAATAGAGGCTTTTTATCAAGTGTAGAACCTGTCGTACATTTTGGTCTTGGCAAATCAAAAACAGTTAAAGACATTAAAGTCTATTGGCCAAATGGCAAGGTGCAAACAATTACAGATGCAAAAATCAATGTACTCAATAAAGTAGTCTATGACCCAAATGCCGAGAAATCTAAAAAAGTAGTCAATCCTAATTTATATTTTGAAGACATTTCAGACAAATTGGGCAGTAAAATTACCCACATTGAAAACGACTTTATTGATTTCAAACGTGAACCATTGTTGCACAGAAAATTTTCTGATGAAGGTCCTGCAGTTTGTGTAGGCGATGTCAATGGTGACGGATTAGACGATTTTTATCTTGGCGGAGCAACGGGTATGGCAGGTCAATTATACATACAGAATAAGAAGGAAGGATTTGATCTAAAACAGAGTCCTGATTTTGAAAAAGATAAACTTTTTGAAGATGTAGCATCTGTTTTTGTAGATGTCAATGGAGACAAACATTTAGATTTAATTGTAGTTAGTGGTGGCAATGAATTTCCTGTCAATTCTCCTAATTATCAGGATAGATTGTATCTGAATGATGGTAAAGGCTCATTTAAAAGACAAAACGATGCAATGCCTGTGGTATTAAGTAGTGGATGTACAATATCTGTGAATGATATAGATAATGACGGAGATATGGACATTTTTGTAGGAGGAAGAATCCTTACTGGACAATATCCATTATCTCCAATGAGTTACATCGGTAGAAATGACAATGGCAAATTTACTAATATAACGCCAGATATTTCAGAAGGACTTTTTAAAGTAGGTATGGTTACATCCTCTGTTTTTGAAGATTTAGACAAAGACGGTGTTAAAGAACTTGTTTTATCAGGTGAATGGATGCCTATAACTATATTTAAATTTAAAGATGGGAAATTCAGGAATGTAACTGCTGAATTTGGTATAGACAAACAAATAGGGTGGTGGGAATCTGTTTTTGTGAAGGACCTAAATGGTGATGGCTTCCCAGAAATTGTTGCAGGTAATGTAGGACTCAATACCCATGTTAAAGCTAGCGTGGATCGCCCTGCCACTTTACATTACAAAGATTATGATGGGAACAGTTCCTTGGATCCGATACTATGTTATTATAATGGTGACAATAGTTACCCTGTAGTCATGCGAGATAAATTGCTTGATCACATGATAGTACTAAAAAAGAAGTTCTTAAGGTATAGGGATTATGCAGCCGCACCGTTGGACAAAGTTTTGACAGCAGAACAAAGAAAAGGTGAAACCGTTTTGAGTGCTAATACTATGGCAAGTATGATCTACTTTAATAAAGGAGGGAAGTCATTTGAAAGTCAAAAACTTCCAATTATGGCGCAAATCTCAACATTAAAATCTGTCATAGATCTTGATGTAAATGGCGATGGTTTTATTGATTTAGTAACAGCAGGAAACTTTTTCGGGACTGAAGTACTTTTAGGTAGGCATGATAGTTCTATAGGTAATGTATTAGTGAATGATGGAAAAGGTAACTTTAAAAACATGGCTGCGGCAAATAGTGGGTTTAGTGTTCCAGGTGATGTCAGACAGATTAAAAAGATAAAGACTCAAAACGGATCTAATATACTAGTAGTTAGGAATAACGATAAGGTAAGTTTAGTAAAAGTTAAAACAGCTGAAGTAAATTAAATTCTACTTTTAGGTAGTTATAATTCTAATTTGTAAATTATTTCCAATTTATATTTGGTCATTTAGATATTCTTAAGTACTTTTGACCAAACTATAGATATGAATTGGTCTGAATATCCTTACTTAAGAATTGCCATAACCTTTGCTTTTGGAATATTTGTAAGCGAATACTTTGATTTAAATGCACAGTATACACTTATATCAACAATACTAATTGTCCTAATCTATATTGGGATTAGTGTATTTTGGTCATATAGATTTACAAAACCATATATCTCTGGATCTTTATTTCTATTATTGTTCTTTTTTATAGGCATGTCTATCATGTCTATTCGAAAATATTCAGACACCTATAAGATATTAGAAACAGAAAATAATCAGATTGTTTTTCTAACTGGAATCATTCAGGAAAACCTAAAATCAGAATCAAAACAAAGATTTTTAGTTACTACAGAATCCTACTCTAATTCAGATAGTATAAATGTATTGCACAAGTGTGATTTAATAGTACAATTCGAAAAGTCGGACACGATCGCAGCAAGCTATAAAGTAGGGAATCAAATCGCTTTTAATGCTAAATTATCATTGGTAAAATCTGCATCGAATCCTGAATCTTTTGATTATGCGGCATTTTTAAAAACCAAAGGAATATTCCAACAAGCATTTGTCAAAGATGGACATCACCATTTGATTTCAACAAATCAATTTAATGCCTTCAGAACATTTGCAGAAACTACTAAAACATTTACAAGCTCTACATTACATAAATACATTTCAAATCAAAGTTCACTCGGAATTGCAGAAGCCTTACTTTTAGGGCAAAAAACGTACCTTAGTAGTGATACTTATCAAGATTTTGCTGACACAGGTGCCATCCATGTTTTGTCTGTTTCTGGCCTTCACGTTGCTATATTTATTAGTTTATTTATTTGGTTATTTGATAAGATTAAGTCAAAACATCAAGGTGTAAAATTTATTCGGGTCATTAGTCTCATCTTAATTGTAGCTTTTTATGTTGTCCTTACAGGTATGTCACCTTCAGTTTTGCGAGCTGGATTTATGGTTACACTGTATATTGTAGGCAAAAATTACTTCAAAAACACCAATACATACAATATACTATCAATTTCGGCAATATGCTTACTTTGTTATGACCCATATTATTTGTTTCAGATTTCATTTCAGCTTTCCTACCTTTCTTTATTAAGCATTCTATATTTCCAGCCCAAAATCAAAAAAGGGTGGTTGCCAAAGTCAAAAGTGTTACAATTTATTTGGGACTTAATAAATGTTTCACTTGCAGCACAAATACTTGTTTTCCCTTTGACCATATTTTACTTTAATAAATTTCCAATGTACTTTGTTTTGTCAGGTATCGTTGCTGTACCATTGGTTACTGTTTTGATTTACTTAGGTACATTTATTTTTGTTATTGAGTTCATTTACAGTAGTTTGAATGAATTTATATCACCAATATTTAATGTATTATTAGATTTTTTACAGTTTGCTATTTCATATCTTGCAGATTTACCTTACAGTAAGTTAGATAGTCTATGGCTAGACCCTTATGTTTTAATTTTATGTTACATAAGCGTCCTCTTATGTATGATTTGGCTAGAATTAAGGCAATTCAGATTTATAGCATCATCTTTAGTGGTTGCATTTCTGGTCATTTGTAGTGTCAGTCGTCGACCAATATTTATGTCCAAGAAGGATAGTATATTTATTTATGATGTATATGGTGGTGTTTTAATAGACGCATTTAGTAATGATAAGGTGCAAACAATCCAAAGCAGTAGTGTTTCAGAAAAAACCATCAATTTTGTAGCATTAAATAATAGAATTAAGAATACTTATGAATCAAGAAATAAAATTATTACTTCATTAGATTCTAGTCATCTGTTTAAAATTAAAGACAAATTTATCTATGTTTTAGAAGGCGAACAAGATATAAAAAGGCTTAAAAGTAACTTAAACTTAGATATTTTGGTTGTTTCCAAATCCAAAGTTTCTTCGCCAGAATATGTTCTTAGAAAGCTTAAGCCCAAAATTGTGATACTAGATAAGAATGTTCCTCCATGGATTATTAAAAAATGGGAAACTTACAGTGGCAATCATTTGTTTAAACTTCATAATATCAAAAAGGATGGTGCATATTGTGCTTCCTTTTAGAAAAAGGAGTAATTTGTCAATAACAATTAAATATTAATGGGTCCGGTTATAGTTAGGTATATTATTAGGTTTTTACTTTTAGGAATATTTTTTATATCGAGAAGATATATTGAGCTAAATAAAACATCTCTTGCACATTTATATGATTTCCTGCATAGTATAGTCGAGTTTTTGATACTTTTTACCATCGTCAATATTGTGACCGCAGTATTAATAATGATATACAGGCTAAGGAAAAATATTCCATATAAATATACAGACAATGTCATAAATGGAATTAATAACCTTTACTACATTATAGTAACTATCGGCGTATTAATGATGATTTTGGGTTTTTGGGGTATAGATTTTAAGGATCTATTGACATCGCTCAGTATTGTTGCTGCAGCTATTGCCATTATCTCTAAAGATTACGTAAGTGGGATTATAAGTGGGATTATCATTAGTTTTTCGAAAGAAATCAATATTGATGACTATGTAAAAATTGGTGAAAATAAAGGTAAAATTATTGATATCAACCTTACAAAGGTAGCTCTACTCAATGATGATGATGACATTATATACATACCGAATGATAAAGTTTATATGTCTGAAATTATTAATTATACCAAAAGAGAGATTAAAAAAGTAAGTATAGACTTTGAATTAAATTTAAATTATCTCACCACCATTGAATCTTTAGAGAAAAATTTATCTGAATCTTTAAAAAGTTTCCATCAATTTATTGAACCAGAATCATTCAATATCAAAATTGTAGATGTTCACCATGACTACTTAACCTTAAAATTTCAATACAAACTTAATGAAGTAAATCGTGACATTGAAAGAATAATTAGGAAGAAAACCATACGCTTAATTGCAAATTCACTGAAACAAGTATAAAGGTGCGTTCGTAAATGAAATATAAGTATAATAAGGCAGATATAAACAAAGGCAAACTATAAATTGGAATTGTACCGGTATATAGCCATCTACGGTATTTTATATGTTAAGCGTAAGTTCTTCAAAATTTCATTGACTAAAGGAATTATCAAAATTTTAAATATATCAAAAAAAAATATCTAAAATGTAGTGAGATATTGAAAATCCTGTTATTTTTGTAAAAGATTTATTAATAACACCTAAATAAAATAACCTTTTTTAAATTGTTATGAAAACTAATAAGCCAAAGAAAGTAGTAAAAAACCCTTTTGGACCTGATGTCGAAACCATAAAGCCAAAGAAGAAAATGACATCATATGAATCAAAAGTGGATTTAAAGTCTAAAAAATTCTGGGAAGAATTATATGATGATGAAGGAGAAGAACTAGAAAAGTACCTTAGATAAATGTAAAATTTTGTCAAAAGAGCGTTTTTTCCTAGAGGAATACCCTGAAAAACTAACATTAACAAATTATTGTGAGCAAAAGCAATAACATTTCTCGTACCTTAGACGTATTATATATATAAATTTTAATCCATGAACAATTTTTTGAAGAATGCAAAATCCTTCTTCAGTAAAGTTTTTACGAAAACTAAGAAGGTTGTCACTTTTCCTCAGGAGGAAGAGCATGACATGTTTATCGGTGTTTAATTTAGGTACCATTCCGTTCCCCCCAGGAATTTTTAAACACACATAGACACAATTAAATGTTAGAAAGCGATCCAGTGGATTTTTTTCTAACATTTTTTTTTGTAGTTTTACCAACCTTTGTGATTAATTAATACGTCTATATGGTAAGATAATGTAAAATTGGAATTCATTTGTTTAAGCCAAATCAAAATATCGACGAAAAATCCTTAATCAAAGGATGTACGAATAATGACCGAAAATGTCAGGAACAGCTATATAAACTATATTTCAGTAAAATGTTTCAAATGTGTTTAAGGTATACCCAAGACGAAGATGTCATTTGTGCAATTATTAATGATGCATTCCTTTCTGTCTTCAAAAATATTGGGAAATTTGAGTCAAGAGGATCATTAGAAGGTTGGGTAAGAAGAATTACTTTTAACACAATGGCGGATTATTTTAGGAAAAAAAACAAAGAAATCAGATTTCTAAATATTGAAGACCACGATTATAATATTGCTGATAATAATGCACCGATTCATGATTATGATGATATAATATCAAAAATTGATACGCTGTCAGGTTCCATAAAAGAAGTTTTTGTGAAGTATGCTATAGAAGGATATAGCCATAAAGAAATAGGGGAGTACCTACGTATTTCTGAAGGCACTTCTAAATGGTATTTGTCAGAAGCAAGAAAAAAATTACAAGCTTTAATTAAATATTCTAATAATAGTACGTATCAATATGGAAAATAAAAGAATCAATAATATCATGAATAAAAACTGGAATGCAATGGAAAGCATTCTAGATAAAGAAATGCCTATACAAAACAAAAAACGCAGAATTCTTTGGGTCTGGATGTTTGTGTTTGGGATTATAGCTTTTTCAAGCGCTATTTATGTATCAAATCAAAATACTTTCAATAATGTAAAATCTAATCATGAAGATATGTTTATTACTGAAGATGCAAAAAACATCGACATAGCGAGTACTACATTTGGAAATTCAAATCAAAACATGGCATCATCTGCCAATGATTCTCCTACCCATAGTAATGGTCGCAGAAATAAGATCCTTTCTAATTCTAAAGAAAACAATTTTACAAAGAACTCTATTTATAAGAAAGAGAATCTTGTTGTGAATAATGAGTCAGATTTCATCATAGAAGTCGCAAAATTACAAGAAGGGCCTTCTATTAAAACACAACACGATACCGAAGATTACGAAAAAGAGGAGAGTCACATTGAATTGCCAAAGGTATATAATGTTGACCTACTAAATACAGTAGTTATTAATTCACTTAATTACCATCATAGCTTACCCAATATGGTAGTCAATAATACTGAGAACAATATCAATTTTAAATTAGGGATTATTACTGGTGCGGCAACAACAAGTTTTAATGCTATTTCTTCGACTTACGTAGGTGTCCAAGCCGAAAGGGGCCTCAATAAGTCGCTATCATTTTATTCTAATCTAGGCTGGAGACAATACAAAGGGACAAATACAAATATACAATTGAATAATAGTAGTGTAAAAAACTTAGAAGCTGCTACCAATTCATCAAATTTAAATTTAGATATGGAGTTGGGGGAATTAATTATAAATGATATTACTAAATCGCTTAATTATGCGGAGATCTCTGGAGGTATGAAATACCACATAAATAAGAAATTAAATATACTAGGAGCTATTAACTTAGGCTACCTTATCAGTGAGTCATATAAAATTGATGACGAAACTCAAGCTCTCTATCAAGACCAAACAGGTGTAAAAGATTTAAATGAATATTTAGTGGAAGCGGAGCAATCAACACAACATCAGAAACTAACATATCACTTGAATATTGGCTTGGAATACAAATTAATTAGGGAATTCTATCTATACGGAAATGTTCATCATTTTTTAACATCAAGTGACAATAACACAGTCAACAATAACTTGCAGCTAAGTTATAGCAACAATAATAGTAAACAGTGGTTTGAATTAGGATTAAAGTATAACTTTATAAAATAGTTATAACAACTTGATAATTAGAAGGGTAGGGCGAATGTATTGATTAATTTATAAATGCAATCTACCTTTCTTGCCTAGTAAGACTTCCTTTGTTTCTACTCTATCTGGATCTGGAACACAACAATCTACAGGACATACAGCTGCACACTGTGGTTCTTCATGAAAACCAACACATTCTGTACACTTATCTGGAACGATATAGTAGAAATCATCCATGACAGGTTTCTGTGGTGCTGCTGCATCAACAACAGATCCATCTTCAAGAGTGTAGTTGCCTTTTAAGTTAGTACCGTCTTTTATCGCCCATTCTACGCCACCTTCGTAAATAGCATTGTTCGGACATTCTGGTTCACAAGCCCCACAATTAATACACTCATCAGTAATGATAATCGCCATTTTTTTATTTTATCTTATAATACTAAAGAAGCCGCAAAGTTAAAGCAATTTTGCTACTTTTTCTAGATATTTACTCACTATTGTATGTATTATTGAAATCAGAATATACGCAACAACAATGTAAACGATAGATTCATATTTATAAATGATAGCTATAATCACAGAAACTATAGCAACGATATAATGAAAAACATTATCCTTCCAGTTTTTTGTCATAGACTTAATAGATATCATTCTAAATCCGAAACTCAACATCATTGCGCTCATGACAAACGGCGTCAATAAATAATACACCTTGTTATTAAAAAAATCATTAAAGAAGTCACTATCATTTTCAAGCGCAAATATGATCCCTATATAAAATAAGGCGTTCGCAGGAATCGGTAACCCTTGAAAATATACACGAGATGGTGAAATGTTGAATTTGGCCAAACGTATAGTTCCAGCAATTACTATTACAGCCGGTACAACTTTACAATGCCAAGAGTCGTCAGGGGCCAATAAAAAATATAAGTATGCTGGCGCTACACCAAAGCTAACGACATCTGCCAATGAATCCATTTGTTTACCAAATTCACTTGTGACTCCTAATGCACGAGCTACCAAGCCATCTAGTCCGTCAAATATAAAACTGCATACCAAAAGTATAGGACTCCAATAGAAATCACCAATCTGGATGGCAGCAAATCCACAAACTAAATTTCCAGCAGTTATGGCGGATGGAATATATTTTCTCAAAACAAATTATTTGCTGCAAACATAAAACAAAATAATAATATTTGTATCGTTGATAGCATTAAATGAGTAAAGATTTTGAATTAAGTAGAAAGATGGGCGATGGTGCTGCATTTAGCTATTTATTCTATTTAACATAATATTAATTATGGGTCATATATTTAATTGATTTTGTTTATTGTGAGAGCTTAATTTTATTGTAATGAATAAATAAACAAAACCATGGAAAGCTTGTTATTGCATTTTTAATCAATAAAACTAATCGTTATGATCCATCCAAAAGTAATATTAGCCATTTTACTAAGTGTTCCTGCTTGGTTTATCAGTTGCTTCAATTCAAATAAAGTTAATTCACAATCAAATGCTATCATGGTAAATTCAGATCCTGTTTCATTTCATACTTTAAAGGCTGTATCTATAGACGGTGATACCATATCTATGGATCAGTATAAAGGCAAAAAAATCATTGTTCTAAATACAGCTTCTAAATGTGGGTACACGCCACAATATGCAGATTGGCAAGCTTATTATGAGAAAAATAAGGATAAAGTAGTAGTTTTAGGATTTCCTTGTAATCAGTTTATGTCTCAAGAACCTGGAAATGCAGAAGAAATAGGTGCTTTTTGCCAAAAGAATTATGGTGTTACCTTCCAAATGTTTGATAAAGTTGATGTTAAAGGTGATAATCAAAGTCCTGTTTATAAATACCTGACCAATCCTGAGCAAAATGGATGGAATAGTGATGTACCAAGTTGGAACTTTTGCAAATTTCTTATTGATGAAAACGGTAAACTCACGCACTTTTTTGCGTCGGGAATCAAACCTGATAGTCCAGAGTTTGCGGCAGCTGTGAAGTAGATTGCTAGAAAAAAGCGAGACGCTTTTACTAACTCAAGCTTAGCGAGAACGCTAAGCTTATCGTATTAGTCTTTATTTTTATGCTTTTTCTTGAGTTTGAATTCTATAGGTTTTGTAATCAAAACAGAAACTAGTCTTGTTCTTTGTGCGCCTGGTGTCCATCTCTCTGACATGTTATTCATGGATTCGATCACGTCTAAGGCAGCTTGACCACAACCGAAGCCTATGTCTTTCCTTATTTTGGCGTCTTTAATGAGACCTTCTTCTGTTACAATAAAATCAACGACCACTGCTCCTTCTATTTTATTTTCAATAGCTTCTTTAGGATATACTAAGTTGTTGTCTATGTATTTGTCCAGTTTTTTGGTAGTGCATCCACTAAAATTATTATCAGATTCACAACCTGGGAATTTTGGCATTTTTTCTACTACCTTAAATATTTCAACTTCTAAAGGAGAGATAGTAATTAAGTTTTCATCTTGGCTTTCTGTAGGCGTTCTTGGGTACGAGTATCTAATTGATAGTCCTTCGTTACAAGTAAAACTAGGTATATTCTTAACACCAATATTCAGCACAGCACTTGTCACAAACATTCGTGATTGGTTTTTTTCCATTAAAGACACATTAGATACACTACCATCTTTTTTTACATCAAAGGTAAGTATGATATCATTCATCACATCTGATTTTTTAATATCTCCAAATTGGGTTAAGATTTCCTGACGTATGAATTGTAACATTTCTTTTTTGTTACATTTATTGACTTCTGAAGGATCGATCAGTTTGCACTGTTCAAATATAGGACCATTATGACCTTGGCTTATCAAAGTATTGGCAATGAATAAAGTTAGGATGATGGTTAAATGGATAAATTTCATGTATAATGTCTTTAAAAATATTTTAGAAAATTAATTTCGGTTAGTTCTTTAAGGAAGGATAAATTTTGTTCTTTTTTTGTTTATCCTTCTTTTGAGTATCAAATTTTATGGGCAAGGTGTATAACACTCTTACAGGTTTCCCTCTTTGATGACCTGGCCGCCAAACTTTACCCATTTTGGTCATAGATTCAATGACATCAACAGCAGCTTGGCCACAGCCGTACCCAATTTCTCTTCCTATTTTTATTTCTGAAATAGAACCATCTATTTCTATCATAAACTGTAAGACTACCTGCCCTACTACGTTTTTTTCAATGGCTTCTGAGGGATAAACAAGATTAGAATAAATATATTCTAGCATCTTAGCATCAGCACATTTTTTTTTCTCTGCTTGTGTTTCCAAATCTTCACAGCCTGGAAATCTTGGCATTTCTTCCACTACTTTAAAAACTAAATTTTCCTGTTCAGAATTTGATAAAATACTTCCTTGCCCCATCAATGTGTTTGAAAATATTAATGTAAGGATGGTGGTAAATTTTATAAATTTCATGCGTGTTGAACTTTAGAATTTTTTGGAATAATTTATATTTTTTATATTTTTGAATAAACTTCAATCTTCTTTTGAATTGTACCCTCTTTCAGTATCAAATTTGATGGGTAAGGTATATATCACTCTTACTGGTTTTTCTCTTTGATACCCTGGTCGCCAAGGTTCTTCCATTAAATTCATAGATTCTATAACATCAATTGCTGCCTGATCACAGCCGAATCCTAAGCTTCTTACAACATTTATTCCTGAAACAAATCCATCAGATTCAATATAAAATTGAACGACCACATTTCCATTAATATTTTTTTCAATGGCTTCTTCTGGATATTCAAGATTTGTATAAATATAGTCTAAAAAAGCAGCATCAGCACATTTTTTTTTCTCTGCTTGTGTTTCCAAATCTTCACAACCAGGAAATCTTGGCATTTCTTCCACTACTTTAAAAGTCTCATACCCTTTTTCAGATATGCTTAATTTATACTCCTTTATATTTAGTCCCTTTGGTATTGTACAGGATATTTTAAACTCTTTCTCACTAATAAAATCATCAACTTTGTTATCAAGTAAGCTATCTATATCGATATTTTTTGTAAAAAAGAAATCATTTTCTTTTTCTCTCAATCCTAGATTATAAATCTTAC